>CALMBI010000088.1 GCA_937860115.1 uncultured Arcobacter sp.
ACAGAAGAAGAGTATGAAATTCAAATGAATAATTTTTTCAAGGAAGAACTAGGTATCACTAGATGATAATCATCAAAGATAAGCTTTTCCAAAAGCAATTTTTTGAAATTTTAAAGTTTATAGCAAAAGATAAAATCACAGCAGCCAAAAAATTTGAAAATGAATTAAGTCATTTGATTCAAAATTTAGTAAATAGCCCTTATAAATTTAGAGCTTCATATTATTTTGAAGATGAGACTTATCGAGATTTAATCTATCAAGGTTATACAATCATTTATAAAATTGAGACAAATAAAATTCTTATTTTAGAAATCTTCAAGTGGCAAAATAAATAAGACTCACTCTTTTTCTCTAACTCTTAAAAAACTAGCAAATTTCGGCACACCATTTTTAGTAAAACCATAATATTTAAAAGTGACCATCTCTCCTAGTTTTGGAGGATTTAATCTTTCATTATCACTAAAACCACCACCAAGATTGAAAATCACACCACTATCTAGTTTGAGTTTTAGACTTTTAAATTTTCCCTCTTTGTCATAGTTGTAACCAATAACAATTCCCTCCATATCTTGTGCTTTTTTCACTTTTAAAATATGTGGGCTTCTTCCTGTGTGATATGGCTCTTTGCCATCTTTTATCACAATACCTTCCCCTTTTAAAGCGATGATTTGATTAAGATAGTTTTGCAACTGTTGTTCATCTTTGCAAACAATTTGTTTGATGATATTTATATGGGGATTTGGATGAGTTTCAAACCACTCTTTTGCGATTTCTAGTCGCTCTAAAAAATCCCCTTTTGCATCTGGTACTTCAAAGATATTGTAAGTGATTTGTTCCCAATTATTAGATGGTATCTCATCCAAAACGGTACTTTGAATAAACTCAAAATCATCTCTTTTGCTCCAAAGTTCTCCATCAAGCTTAAAAGGTGGGAAGTTTTTGGTAAAAGAGGGCGGAGTCTGGATGAGGTTGCCATTTTTTGTGTAGAGATTTTTTCCATCCCAATACCCTCGTATCCCATCAAGCTTTTCACTCATCAACCAACCGTTTATATTTTGGTCATCATAGATTTGTGGTTTTTGTACCTCAAAGCTCAATAAAGATGATGATAGAAGGAAAATAAAGAGTAAAATTTTTTTAAACATTTTTGTTCTTTTCGAGCCATTTAAGATAGATAGCAGTTGATATTCCACTACTTGCTATAATCATACACATCACCATAATCTGATATTTTACTGTTTCAATCGGTTCAACTCCACTTAAAATTTGCCCCGTCATCATCCCTGGAATCGATACAAGTCCAACAGCAAATAAAGAGTTGATATCTTTGATAAGTGAGGCTTTATAAGCAATATTTCTAGCTTTTTCGTAGATATTTTCTCTATTAAACTCTACTTCAAATCTTTCAGCTGCAATTGAGACACTATTCATGGAATTTGCAAAAATCATCCCAGCAAGTGGGATAAGAAACCTCGGTTCATACCAAAGCTCAAGATGAAGCACTCCAACAATCACAAAAGCCAAAGTGATAATCCCACCAATCGCAATTGAGCTAAAACTTATAAGATAATGTTTTGGATTTTTGTTTGATACTGGTCGTAAAGCTATAATTCCAGCCACGATAAGCATAATCGTTAAAACAAAGATAATTAAAAAGAAGTTTTTAGAAGTAAAAATAAAAGTAAGCACATATCCCAAAAAAATAAGTTGCAACACCATTCTTGAAAGGGCATAAGGGAGAGTTGTAGTATCATTATTCCATTTTTTATAGATAAAATAAACGACAATGATAGGGATAAATATCCAAATAAGGTCAAAAAATGAGATTTGTTGCATCTATCACATAACCTCAAAATTCATTTACAAATCTCTTTCCCTAAAACCTTTTCAACAGAAGCTATTTTTGAGACAAGTTTATTTTCACAATTTTTTCGTATATCAAATTTGAGTGAACTATAAACTCTTTCACAATCTTCCAAACACTCATAAGCTTTTTCAATAATATCCAAAGCTTCTCTCATAGTTTTAGCTTCTATGACTGTGCCCATTGGGGTAAGTTGATACGGTATCCCTGATTTGTCTATCATATCGATTATTTTGCTTACTCTTTTTGATACACTTGCACCTTCTCTTCCATCTGATGATGTTGGAAACATACTAAATTCTAATAAAAAACTTGTCATAAAAATCCTTTGAAAAATAATATTGATTATAATATGATAGAGTGAGAATGTCAATTTGAAAAAAATTAAAAATAATTTTTCAAAAGTAGTTTAAGTTTTTATAAGTTTGTTTCGATACAATCCGAAACTTTTTTCAGAAAAAAATAATATTTTCCAGTCTGAGATTAGGTAGTATTGAGGTGATTATTTCATCTTGGGGTAACTACAAAAGCCCAAAAGAAGCCTAAACGACTCAATCGTTTAAACCAAATTATAAAGGAAAAAGATGCCTACTATTAATCAATTGATTAGAAAAGAGCGACAAAAAGTAACTTACAAGTCTAAGTCACCTGCGCTTGCTAATTGTCCACAAAGAAGAGGAGTATGTACAAGAGTATATACAACAACTCCAAAAAAACCTAACTCAGCTTTAAGAAAAGTTGCAAAAGTTAGATTAACAACTGGATTTGAAGTTATTTCATACATCGGTGGAGAAGGTCACAATCTACAAGAACACTCAATTGTACTTGTAAGAGGTGGAAGGGTAAAAGACTTACCAGGGGTTAAATACCACATCGTAAGGGGTGCATTAGACACTGCTGGAGTAAATGGTAGAACTGTATCTAGATCTAAATACGGAACTAAAAAAGGTAAAGCTGGACAAAAAGGTGCAGCTACTACTGGTAAAAAGAAATAAGGATTAGAAGATGAGAAGAAAAAAAGCTCCTGTAAGAGAAGTATTACCTGATCCGATTTACAACAGTAAGGTAATCACAAAATTTATCAATGTAATTATGCTTGATGGTAAAAAATCAATCGCACAAAAAATTATTTATGGTGCAATCGCTAAACTTGACCAAAAATCTGAAGGAAAAGGGATTGAATTATTCGAACAAGCTATCGAAAATGTAAAACCACTTTTAGAAGTAAGATCTAGAAGAGTTGGTGGAGCTACATACCAAGTACCAACAGAAGTTAGAGCTGTTAGAAGACAAACTCTTGCTCTTAGATGGTTAGTTGATTATGCTAGAAAAAGAAATGAAAGAACTATGGTAGATAGACTTGCAAATGAAATTTTCGATGCAGCTAATGAAAAAGGAAATTCATTTAAGAAAAAAGAAGATATGCATAGAATGGCTGAAGCAAATAAAGCTTTCGCACATTTTAGATGGTAAGAATCAGCTTATAAAAAGTAAAAAAGGAAAGTCGTTTTGGCTTTCCTTTTTTTATTTCTTTTCGATTACAAAATAATCATTCCTAATAATTTCTACAAAATTTGTATCTTGATTGTAATTTTTATCTGTCTTAATATCATACCCCAAAAAAAGGAGATATTATGGTAATCAATTTTGACAATACGGCTGAGAGTTTTGAAGATAAAATGAATGCAACAATGCTTATTGACTTGGTAGCATTTATTGGTAATTTATTTGGTGAGCCAACTGGTGAGTATGATGGAACATATTACTGGGAGCTTGAATCAATTGACGAAAATGAAGACTCTGGTTCTATTGAGCTTGAGCTTGGTGGCGATGAAATCACTGTTGAAATTTATCCAACAACAGTTGATGAAGTTGATGCATTAAATGTGTATGCACTTATTGGTTATCTAACATTGAATAAAATCCCTTTTGAATATGGAGAGGATGAAGAAGATGATGGTGAAGAAGCGACAGATAGCACTGATGATCTGTAGTTAAAAATATAAAGTAAAGGAGAGAGTTTTCACTTTCTCCTTTTTTTATGCATTAATTTACCCAACACAATCCCACATAAGAAATCCTAAGCTTTTTTTAGATAAAATCCGCAAAATCAATTAAATTATGAAAAGGAAAATATACGAATGGCAAGAAAAACTCCACTGAATCGTGTAAGAAACATTGGTATTGCAGCACATATCGATGCTGGTAAAACAACAACTACTGAAAGAATTTTATTCTACACAGGTGTATCACATAAAATTGGTGAGGTACATGATGGTGCTGCAACTATGGACTGGATGGTACAAGAGCAAGAAAGAGGTATTACAATTACTTCTGCTGCTACTACTTGTCATTGGACACACCCAAAAACAAAAGAACAATTAATGATTAACATTATCGACACTCCAGGACACGTTGACTTTACAATTGAAGTTGAGAGATCTATGAGGGTTCTTGATGGTGCTGTAGCAGTATTTTGTTCAGTAGGTGGGGTACAACCACAATCTGAAACAGTTTGGAGACAAGCAAATAAATATAGAGTACCAAGAATGATATTCGTTAACAAAATGGATAGAACAGGTGCAGATTTCTATATGGTTGAAAAACAAGTTAGTGAGAGATTAAAAGCTAATCCAGTTCCAATTCAAATTCCAATCGGTGCTGAAGAGAACTATAAAGGTGTAGTAGATCTAGTACAAATGAAAGCTATCCTTTGGGATGAAGATGCAGCTATGGGTTCTAACTACCATGTTGAAGAGATTCCAGCTGATCTATTAGATAAAGCACAAGAATATAGAGATAAAATGATTGAGTCTGCTGCAGAGTCAATTGAAGAATTAATGGAAAAATACCTTGAAGGTGAAGAATTAACAGAAGATGAGATCATTGCAGGGCTTAAAGCTGGTTGTTTAAATATGACTATTACACCTATGACATGTGGTACTGCGTTTAAAAATAAAGGTGTTCAAACTTTACTTGATGCTGTAGCTATGTATTTACCTTCTCCAACAGAAGTTGAAGATATCAAAGGGGAAACACAAGATGGAGAAGCTGTAATTGTTCCTTCAACTGATAAAGGTGAAGTAGCTGCATTAGCATTTAAAATTATGACAGACCCATTTGTTGGACAATTAACATTTACAAGAGTTTACAGAGGTATCTTAGAATCTGGTACGTATGTAATGAACTCAACTAAAAACAAAAAAGAAAGAATCGGAAGATTAATGAAAATGCATGCAAATAACAGAGAAGAGTGTTCTGAGTTATATGCAGGAGAGATCGGTGCAGTTGTAGGTCTTAAATTTACAATCACTGGTGATACATTAGCTTCTGAAAAAGATCCAGTAATATTAGAAAGAATGGATTTCCCAGAACCAGTTATCTCTGTTGCAGTTGAGCCAAAAACAAAAGCTGACCAAGAGAAAATGGGTATCGCTTTAGGTAAACTTGCTCAAGAAGATCCATCATTTAGAGTAAATACTGATGAAGAATCTGGACAAACTATTATTTCAGGAATGGGTGAATTACACCTTGAGATTCTTGTAGATAGAATGAAAAGAGAGTTTGGTGTTGAAGCTGAAGTTGGTGCTCCACAAGTTGCTTACAGAGAAACTATCAGAAACGCGGTAAACCAAGAGTACAAATATGCAAAACAATCAGGTGGTAAAGGACAATACGGTCACGTATATCTTAAAATTGAGCCAATGTCTGCTGAAGAGAAAAACGATACTGGATTTATATTTGTTAATGAAATCAAAGGTGGGGTTATTCCAAAAGAGTATATTCCAGCTGTTGAAAAAGGATGTTTCGAAACTATGGGTGCAGGTATCCTAGCTGGTTATCCAATGGTTGATATTAAAGTTACTTGTTATGATGGATCTTACCATGATGTTGACTCATCTGAGATGGCGTTCAAACTTGCTGCTTCTATGGGATTCAAAGCTGGTTGTAGACAAGCTGCTGCTGGTGCTTGTATCCTTGAGCCTATGATGAGGGTAGAGGTGGAAACTCCAGAAAATTATATGGGAGATGTTATTGGTGACATTAACAAAAGAAGAGGACAAATCCAATCTATGGATGACAGAGCTGGTGTTAAACTAGTTGTTGCACTTGTTCCACTTGCTGAGATGTTTGGATATTCAACTGACCTTAGATCTATGTCACAAGGTAGAGCTACATATTCTATGATATTTGATCAATATCAAGAGGTTCCAAGAAACATCTCTGAAGAGATTCAAAAAAAGAGAAACTAATATTTTAAGATAAAATATTAGATAAAAAGAGTGGATAGAAATATTCACTCTTTTTTGTTTTTTGATAAGTTGGCACAGTCAATTTATTTAAATACAAAAAAAGGATAAAAATGAAAAAATTGTTTCTTATTATTGGTGCTCCAGGAAGTGGTAAAACAACAGATGCTGAATTAATTGCTAAAAGACATGATGATATTACTCATTATAGTACAGGTGATATGTTTAGAGCTGAAGTTGCAAGTGGAAGTGAACTTGGAAAAGTTATCGATGGATATGTAAGCAAAGGGAATCTTGTGCCAATCGATATCGTAATCAATACAATCGTATCAGCTATCAAAAAAGCTCCAACGCCAACAGTTGTAATCGATGGATATCCAAGAAGTACAGAGCAAATGGTTGAATTAGATAAATATCTTGCAAATGAGAGTGAAGTAGAACTTGTAAATGTTGTTGAAGTTGTAGTATCTGAAGAAGTTGCAAGGGATAGAGTTCTTGGAAGAGCTAGAGGGGCTGATGATAATAATGAAGTATTTAATAATAGAATGAAAGTATATACAGATCCACTAGCTGATATTCAAAACTTTTATGAAGCAAAAAATCTTTTAGCAAAAATCAATGGTGAAAGAACTATTGAAGTGATTGTTGATGATATGGATCAATTTATCCAAAGCAGAATCTAATTCGATATTAAAGATGAATTTCTATAGTGTAATAATAGGCACAGAACTTTTAAATGGGCGTCGTGAAGATGCCCATTTTTCGTTTCTAAACAATGAACTTTTAAAACGAGGTTGGATCCATAAAGGGTCATTTGTGATCAAAGATGAGCCTGATTTTATCAAAGCTGTTTTTGAACTTGTTAAAAGTGATCCTAAAAGTGTGATGTTTAGTTTTGGTGGTATTGGTGCTACTCCAGATGATTATACAAGAGAATGTGCTGCAAAAGTTTTTACTGATGGAAAAATGGAGATCAATGAAGGTGCGAAAGCTGCTATTATTGAAAGATTTGGCCAAAAAGATGCTTATCCACATAGAATAAATATGGCTCATCTTCCTATAAATGCTGGGTTACTTAAAAATGTAGTTTCTAATGTTCCTGGATTCTATGTAGATAAGCGATTCTTTTTTGTTCCAGGATTTCCATCTATGGCAACTCATATGATTGTTGAAGCATTAGAAAAATACTATCCACAAAACCAAGAGAAAACATACAAAAAAGTCTTAAGTGCAACAGCAAGTGAAAACGAATTTATCAATACCATGAAAGAGGTGAGTGAGAAAGTTGATCTATCCTCACTACCAATTATGGAAGGTGATAAAAGATACTGTGTTTTATCGATATCATCAAATAGTGAAGAGTTAACAAATAAAGAGTTTGAAAAATTTGTAGAGTATTGTAAAGATAATAATATAGAATTTGTATTAGAAGATATTAGACAAAAAGTGTAAATACTTTTAATCTAATATATGCCTTGAGATCCCCCAAGCAACAAAAGGGATAATTCTCATCAAAGAACTCAATGTTTTTTGAAATAACTCACAGTTCATAGTTGATACTGCTAACGGTTCCCCATTTGAAATAAATTTAAAAGTCATTAGATTTGTATTTGGATGTGTTGTATAAGAGAGTGCATCTAAAAGAACAGGTTCTTTTGCTTTTGTTAAATTGAGTTCACCATCTGAGATTGGTTTTTCCCATTTTTGCTCTTTTGGTTGTTCTTGTTTTGTTTCTGATTTGAGCGGTTCTTGATCTTTATAAAGCTGTTTAAATAATTTACCATTGTCACATAGATTGATAAGGATATTGTCAAATCCATGCAAAAGATCTATAATCATTTTTCTTGTAACAAAAAAATCGATTCTTTCATTATAATTATTGTGATTGATTGTGAAAATAAGTCTATCTTCTTGTGAATTATATGAAAAGGTTAAATTTGTGATTTGTATCATTTTGGAGAAGTCCTAAAATGTGATTTTAAAGTGGCGCGGTGGACGGGGCTCGAACCCGCGACCCCCTGCGTGACAGGCAGGTATTC
>CALMBI010000089.1 GCA_937860115.1 uncultured Arcobacter sp.
TTACTTTCCCAATCCAAAAATTCATTTTTTTGGATAGCTTCATACTCCATCTCTTTGGTCAATTCAAACACTTTTTCTAATTTTATACTTCCACTAGAACCTTTTAGGAAATGACAAATTCGTTTGATATTATCAAAATCTTTCCCCTTGCAAAAAGTCCATAATTCCTCTTTATTATCATTATAATTTTGAAAAAAAGTTTTTAAAAGTTTATAGATAGATTTCCGATCCATTCCAAATTCATTGGCGACTTTATCTACATCATATAAAACTTCTTCTATCTCACTTTCTAAATCATCAAATTCAATCTCTATATCTGCATTAGGATCAACAATTTCAACTGATGATTTGATATCTATTGGTAGATATCTTTGTAAAACTTTGTCAAGCTCTTTGCTATCGATCGGTTTTGGAAGATAATCATCCATACCATTTGCAAAATATTTTTCCTTATCTCCTATTATCGCATTTGCAGTTAATGCAACTATTTTAGTGTGCTCGATCCTTTTTTCTTTTTCAAACTCTAGTATCTCACTTGTTGCGATCAAGTCATCTTTTATAGGCATTTGAATATCCATTAAAATAAGTGCATATCTATTTGGATCTTTTATATACGTTTCTACAGCTATTTCACCATTTTCACAAATTGTACTTTCGAGTCCACGATTATTAAGTAAGATCTCAATAAGCATTTGATTTGTTTTATTATCTTCAGCAACTAAAACATGATTCTTTTTATAATGGATCGATTCAGCAACTGTTTCATTTCTCATTTTTGCTTTTGTTAATTCTGGATCACATTTTTGGATAGTCAGTACAAAATAAAATTCACTCCCTTTATTCACTTCACTAATGAGTTGCAATTTACCACCAGCAAGTGCGATAATATTACTCGCTATCGAAATCCCAAGGCCAGTACCACCAAATTTTGTTCCTATAAATTTATCAGCTTGTGAAAATGCTTCAAAAATGAGTGATTGTTTCTCTTTTGGAATACCAATCCCTGTATCTTTTACACTGTAACGTATAGTAGCTTTTTGTTCTGTTTGCTCAAGCACTTTTACACTAAAGATAACTTCACCCTCTTTTGTAAATTTCATTGCATTTCCAAGAAGATTGATAAATACTTGTTTTTGCCTATTTGCATCACACATAACACATTCAGGTATATTCTCATCTATATCTACAATAAAGTTAAGCCCTTTTTGTTTCATTTGTGATCTAAAAATATCAGCAGCACGATCAAGTTCAACTCTACACTTATTTGGTTGCAAATCAAGATCAAACTTTCCAGCACTCATTTTTGAAAAATCTAAAATATCATTGATGATTGTTAGAAGTATTTTTGAACTATTTTGAGACATCTCTAAATACTCTTTTTGTTGTTTTGTTAGTTCAGTTTTTTCCAATAGCGATAAAAATCCGATGATTCCATTGAGTGGTGTTCGTATCTCATGTGACATATTAGCCAAAAAGAGATCTTTTGATTTTTC
>CALMBI010000090.1 GCA_937860115.1 uncultured Arcobacter sp.
TACTCATATAAAGACCTATTCCTGTCCCTTGTGATTGGTGTTTTGTAGTAAAATATGGATCAAAAATTTTATTGATGATTGTATCAGGGATTCCACCTCCATTATCAAGTATCTCAATAATGATACTTACGTCATTTTTATAACATTTTAAAAGAACATATTTGTGATCAATATCATGCGTGATTAACGCATCTTTTGCATTGTTTAAAATATTTAAAAGCACTTGGGAAAGCTCTCTTGGATATCCATTGTATGTGATATTTTCATCCAATTGAAAATCGATAATGATCCCATTTGATTCATAGTTTGCTTTGATAATATTGTAGATATCCATAATTGTTTTTTTGAGATCAAATAAGACTTTTACTTTATCAGTTCTCAAAAAATCTCTAAAATCATCAATTGTTTGTGATAAAAATTTAGCACTTGTGATGATCCCCTCCATCGAATCTTGTATCTCGTTTTGTTCTAATAAGTTAAGCGTTTCTCGTAATTGTACACTACTTGCTCTGGTTGTGTGCACTAAGTGGTTGTCTCCATTGGTGAGCAATATTTCCCATCATTTCACCAAGAGCTGCGAGTCTGGTTTGTTGTTGCAAGAGTATATTTTGCTTTTTGTTTTTCTCTAGTTCTAAGTCTACTCTTTGTTTGAGATTTTCATTAAGTTCTTGAAGCTCTTTTGTTTTTTCTTCTACCTCTTTTTGGAGTTGTTCTTTGTAGTGAAGTGCAAATTCTTGAGCTTTAAGAAGTTCACTTCTTGCATTTTCAAAATTTTTTCCAACGATCCCTATCTCATCATTTCGCTTCCATAAAAATGGGCGTGAAAAATCTTCTTTGGAGAAGTGAACAGCTTGATGATTGAGCCTTTGTAAAGGTTTTAAAACTTTATAGTAGAGCATTAAAAAGATCAAGATAAGACTTACAAATAGTTGCCCTGCAAAGATATAAAAAAATTGTGACTTGAGTCTAAATATATCTTCATGAACATAATAATCACTCAAAACAAGTGTCAACTTTCCAATAGTTTTTCCTTGATGAGTGATTGGTTTTGTAAAAGTAAGTAAGTTTTCACCTTCAATAGATGGTTTTTCAACATGAACAAATGTTTTATTTGATGTTGTGTCTTGCACATCAATTTTTTTCATATCCCTATGCATGATTACTGTTTGAATAAGCTCTTTAGCAAGATCGTCTCTTAGATCCCACATATGACCACGTAGCGCTATAGATAAGTTTGTCGCAGTGTTCTGTCCCATAAAATTGAGGTTATTAAGACGCATTTGCTCATTTTTATTAGCTAATATATATCCAGTTATAAGTGCTGGAAATAAAATCCCAAAGATAGCAGCAAGGATCAAAATGTAGATCAATCGTGTATTTCGATAAAAATTTATAATAAAATTTTTCATGTTACTCCAATGCAAATTTTATAAAAAAGTGTAGCATATTAAGTATATATTTCATTTAAATTAGCATATAATATTTTCTAATAATCTAAAAAGGCTCAACATGAAAAAGATGCTATTTTGTGCACTTCTAGCACTTCAGAGTTTTGCTGGAGAGTTTCATATTATGACAGAGGATCTTCCTCCTCAAAATTATTTAGAAAACGGAAAAGCAAAAGGTTTTAGCGTTGAAGTTGTAGAAACTATTTTAAAACGACTTGGATATCATGATGAAAAGATTGAGGTACTTCCTTGGTCTAGAGCGATGAGTGCACTTGAAAACGAACCAAATGCTATCCTTTTTAGTATGGCTTATACGCCTGAACGTGCTGCAAAATTCAAACTTGTCTATCCTATGGCAATCGCAAAAACATATTTTTTTACCCATAAAGATAATAAAAATGTAGTGATCAATAGTGTTGAAGATGCTAAAAAATATCAACAAGGGGTAGTGAAAGATTTTTCTCAACACAAAAATCTTCTCAAACTTGGATTTAGTAATTTTGATTATTCACCTGATGTAAAAACAATGGTACAAAAAGCTATTCTAAAAAGAGTTGATGTGATCTCACTTATCCCTTTTCAACTCTATTCAGAACAATTTTCAGATTTGGATGTTAAGTCACTTAGAAGAATAGATGTAAGTTATGCAGAGTCACAACACTCAATTGGTTTTAATAAAGCATTTAGTGATAGTGAGATAAAAAAATGGCAAAAGGAACTAGATAAGATGAAAAAATCTGGGGAGTTTGATAAAATTTTTAGAAAGTATGTAAAAGAGTAAAAAAAGAGCTATAGAAACTCTTTTTTGTATCTTTCCTCATCATAAGCACAAAGCACTTTTTTCCCATCATTTCCATAAGTTATAACAGGTCTTTTAAAAAGCATATTGTCTTTTTTGAGCCATTCTAGTTTTCCAGTAACATCTAGATTAAGCTCTTTAAGACTTAGTTGTTTATATTTTGTCCCTTTAGAATTAAAAAGGAGATTGATATCCACCTTTGAAGCAAAAAAATCAACTGTTGCGTTATCAAGTGGCTCTTTTTTAAAGTCTATAAACTCATAAGCTAAATTATTATTTTCACAAAATTTTAGTGCATTTTTTACACTGCCACACGTTTTGATGCCGTATATTTTTATCATTTAGATTTGTTCCTATTCGATAATTTGTGATACTATAAAATAGTTATCTTCACTTTTTGGAGCATGTTTCATGATATGAGCTGATAGCTCCTCATCCCCTTTTACACTATCTTCTCTCATAGGTTGTCCACCACTTAAAGTAGTAAATGTAGCATCAACAGCACTTACATCTATTTCATTTAAGTTCTCTACAAAGTTTACAATCTCTGCAAGCTCCTCTTTTAAGTGTTCTTTTTTTGATTCATCTATCTCTAGTGATGAGAGTTTTGCTAATTTTGCTATTGTTTGATTATCTATTGTCATTATTTATCCCCTTTGCTATCTTTATCAATAGCTCTTTTATCATAAAATTCTTTTTTAAATTGTACCCAATTGTCTTTTAAAATAGCTTCTCTAGCTTCCCTCATAAGATTGAGGTAGTAGTGAAGATTGTGGATCGAAGCAAGGCGGAAGTATGTCATCTCATTGCTTCTATAGAGATGATTAAGATAAGCCCTTGAAAAATTTTTACAAGTGTAACATTCACATCTTTGATCTATCGGTAAACTATCCTCTTTATACTCTGCTTTTTTGATATTGACTCTTCCAAAAGTAGTAAAGAGTGTCCCATTTCTTGCATTTCGTGTTGGCATAACACAATCAAACATGTCAACACCTCTGTCGATATTTTCTATTAAATCTTCAGGAGTCCCAACACCCATAAGGTATCTTGGTTTATCTCGTGGCATAAATTGTGTGGTATATTCAACCGTATCATACATCTCATTATTGAGTTCTCCAACACTAAGTCCGCCAATCGCAAATCCATCATAATCAGTAAGGCTACAAAGTTGTTCCGCACTCATCTTTCTAAATTTTTTGCTGATTCCACCTTGGATAATAGCAAAGATATTTTGATTGACTCCGATCCCTTTTGCTTTTTGAGCCATATGATATTCTATAGCTTCTTTTGCCCATTTTGTAGTACGATTGATAGAAAGCTCAATCCTCTCATCACTATTAGGTAAAGATACAAGGTCATCTAAGATCATCATAATATCACTGCCAAGATCATATTGTGTATCTAGGACAGACTGTGGAGTAAAATAGTGTTTACTTCCATCGATATGAGATTTGAAAAGGATTCCATTTTCATCTTGTTTGGTATTTTTATGATCCATTTTACCTAAACTAAAAGCTTGAAATCCACCACTATCAGTTAGAAAATTGTTTGGAAATCGGCTAAATCCATGAAGCCCACCAAATTTTTTGATTATAGGACTTGTTGGTCTAAGATAGAGATGATAAGTGTTCCCTAGGATAATTTTTGCTCCAAGATTGAGCATATCGTTAAAATCAAGTGCTTTTACAACTGCTTGAGTTCCAACAGGCATAAAAACAGGAGTTTGCACATCACCGTGTGCGAGTGATAAAGTGGTAGCTCTAGCGCCACCACTTGTAGCATCGATTGTAAATTTCATATATAATAGTCCCTCTTTTAAAGAGGGGATCATATCAAAAAATCACTTAATCACTAGTCGTGAAGTGCTTTTATCCATCCCATCATCGTTTCAGTAAGATCCTCTTTTGGTGCTTCTAAAAATTCAAACATATATTTATCTGCAAATTCACATACACCAATACTTCTTGGACGAACTGCTAAGATTTTTGGATTTGGGATAGCAGGGCCAAAACAAAAAATAATATTTTGTGCCCCAATGATCCCCTCCATAATCTCTCCACCAAGACCATTTGTATGGGCATAATTATCAAAAATTGTGATAAATTTGGCAACTTTGTGAGTTTCTATTTTTTCTTGAATAAATGACACAACCTCACTGATTGTTTTATCTTTTGCTTCACTTTTTGAAATTTCGATAGAACAAACTGGATATTTTTCTAAAAATATCGATTTCTGCATTTGACTATTTATCCTCTTTTTCTTTGATAGTACATTTTTTTGTGATTAAACAAAGTGGGCAAAAATCTACAATTCCAGCAATAAGTGGAATAACCCCTAAATAAAACCAATAGATACTAGTAAAAAAACCAACAGCGATAAGAACTATCCCAATAGCAATTCTAAATTTTCTACAAAAACTTCTAATTTTGTCATATGTGTTCATAATATATTTCCTTTTGTTATCAAATATTTGAAGATTGAAGTGTATCAAAATAATAATAAAAAATGATAAATAAAATAAGTTAAAATTTTATTATCCAAAATTTAAATCTGAAGTGCAATTTTTGAAAATTTCTCAAGAATAAGAGAA
>CALMBI010000091.1 GCA_937860115.1 uncultured Arcobacter sp.
TTTTCAGTCGAATAAAGTGGTGTGAGGTTGTCAAATAGTGGTCTATTTTTTGCTTCATTCACAGGAAGATAATTGATAGCTTCAATTTTTAAAAGAGCATAATACTTTTCACTCTCTTTACTAGGTGGTCTTACTTGTCCACTTACAATATCTCCATTTCTAAGTGCAAATCTTTTAATTTGTGTAGCACTTACATAAGAGTCATTTGAAGTATCGCTAAAGTTTCCATCAAGGGCTCTTAAAAATCCAAATCCACCCTCTTTAATATCTAAGATACCTGTAAAGAGTACATATCCCCCAGCAGTTGTTTGGCTTGATAGGATAGCAAAAATGAGATCTTGTCTCATAAGTTCTTGTGGATTTTCAATCTCAAGATCTTTTGCAATAACTATAAGTTCATCAGTTGGTTTAGCTCTTAAATCATCAATAGTAAGTCCAGTTACTGGAACATGTGTTCGATTTTTTGCTTTGTGGTTGTTATTGTTTTTTGATTGTTTTTTTTCAACAACTTGTTGTTCTTCATTGTTTTGTGATTGTTCAATATTCTCTGATGTTTCTTCTGTCATATTTGATTGTGGACCTTTTGTAAGATTTTGTAGTAAGCAGTACATCTAATACCAAATTAAACAAAGAACTACTATTTCTTTCATTTGATATAAGTAAGACATGTAACTTTTTAGTGATAAAATTATAGCAAAGAAAACTAAAAGATATTCAATAAATTAAATTTAACTTTTTTAATTTGAAAATATAGTGAGTTTATTCTAAAAACAGAGCAATCTCATCACTAAGTAAAAAATTTTTATTAAAGAGGGTATCATTTAAGATGGTGATTTTGTCTTCTTTATAGAGGATCTCTATTTGTTTTTTTTGTTTTTCATTAAATAGTGACATAGGTACTCCAACTAAACTTCTTAAGCCTAAAAAAATTTTTTCAAATTTTTTATCATCAGTACTCAAATTTTCAATCTCTTGATACATGAGAGGATCATTAATATAAGCTTGCACATCTTTTGTGGGATAATATCTTTGATTTCCAATCGATCCAACTGCTCCAGCACCAACTCCCAAATAATCTTCCCCCTCCCAATATCCAAAATTATGTTTACTTCTTGAATCGGGACCTTTCCTAAAATTAGAGATCTCATATTGCGAAAAGCCAAAAGAACACAATCTATCAAATATATAACTCGCCATATCTATATCTTCAATTTTTACTTCAGGGCGATTGTAAAATTTTGTACCTTCTTCAATTGTGAGGCTATATGCGCTAATATGATCAATGGGTAGAGTTTTGATAATATTTAAATCATTATCTATTAATTCTTTTGTATCTATTGCAGTATCATAGATAAGATCAATATTTATATGACAAAATCCTACATTAGAAGCTAATTTGACACAATCAATCGCTTGTTGCTTATTGTGATTTCTTCCTAAGAATTTGAGTTTTGTATCATCAAAACTTTGCACTCCAAAACTTATACGATTGACTCCTAGATTTTTTACATGAGTAAGCCACTCTAGTGTAGTTGAATTTGGATTTGCTTCTATTGTGATCTCTGTAGTATTATCTATCCAATCTTGTAACGTTTCAAAGAGAGGATTATAAAGTTTTGCTTCAATGCTACTTGGTGTCCCTCCACCTATAAATATTGATTTTAAAGGCTCTTTTGTCTTCTTTAGCTCTTCTGTAAGCTGCGTATGGAGCGCTTTCATATAGTCAGATTTGAGATGAAAAAGAGTTGTGTAAGAGTTAAATGAACAATAAAAACATTTGCTATCACAAAATGGTATATGAATGTATAAAAGCAATTTAAAAGTATCCTTTTGGTAGTATATCCCTCATAAGGACATAGTAAAAAATTATAAATGTCTGATGATTATAAGGTAAAAAAATTAAATGGAACATAAACAGAAGAATTATAGGCCAAACGTAGCGGCTATAGTACTAAGTAGTTCGTATCCATTAAAGTGTGAAATTTTAATAGCTTCAAGAGTTGATATAAAAGATGCATGGCAATTCCCACAAGGTGGGATAGATGCTGGGGAGACTCCTCAAGAAGCACTCTTTAGAGAACTAAAAGAGGAAATAGGAACAGATGAAGTAGAGATCATAGCTGAATATCCAGGATGGGTAAGTTATGATTTTCCACCATCTGTTGCAAAAAATATGGCACCGTATGATGGACAAACACAAAAGTATTATTTAGTAAAATTAAAAAAAGGTGCAGTTGTTAATATAGCAACGGAGATACCAGAGTTTAGTGAATATAAATTTGTAAGGAGAAGTAGGTTAAACGAATACATTACATTTTTTAAAAGAACAGTTTACAAAAAAGTATTAAAATATTTTAAACAAGAGGGTTACATATAATGTTAAGAGTTTTAAAGTTTGGTGGAACAAGTGTTGGAACACTTGAAAGAATTGGAAATGTTGCAAATATCGTAAAAAAGATGAGAGATAATGGTGATGATTTAGTAGTTGTAGTAAGTGCTATGAGTGGTGAAACAAATAAACTTATAGACTATGCAAAACACTATAGTGAAACACCAAATGAAAGAGAACTTGATATGCTTTTAAGTTCAGGTGAAAGAGTTACAAGTGCTCTTTTATCAATTGCTTTAAACGAGCAAGGATATAAAGCTATATCTATGAGTGGGAGAGAAGCAGGAATCTATACTACAAATGAATACACTTATGCAAGAATCGAAAAGATTGAAACGGCAAATATGGAAAATGCAATCAAAAATGGTGAGATTATCATTGTTGCTGGTTTTCAAGGAGTGAGTGTTGATGGAAATAGAGTAACTACACTAGGAAGAGGTGGAAGTGACCTTACAGCTGTTGCATTAGCTGGTGCACTAAAAGCAGACATTTGTGAGATTTATACAGATGTTGATGGAATCTATACAACTGATCCAAGAATAGAACCACGTGCTAAAAAAATGGACAAAATCTCATATGATGAGATGTTAGAACTTGCTTCACTTGGAGCAAAAGTATTACAAAATAGAAGTGTTGAGATGGCAAAAAAACTCAATGTTAATCTCGTTTCAAGAAGCTCATTCACACCTGATGTTGAAGGGACATTAATCACAAAGGAAGAAAATATTATGGAAGCACCAGTAGTAAGCGGTATAGCATTAGATAAAAATCAAGTTAGAGTTGGAATGTATGGAGTTATGGATAAACCAGGGATCGCTTCATCAATTTTCACAGCGTTAGCAGATGCAAATATCAATGTAGATATGATTGTACAAACACTTTCAAATGATGGAAGAACAAATCTTGATTTTACAATCCCAGTTGGTGATCTTATTAAGACAAAAAATCTTATGGAACAGTTTAAAAATGATGTTGAAAAAATTGATTACAATGAAGCGATTGCTAAAGTTTCAGTAGTTGGAGTAGGGATGAAATCTCATACTGGTGTAGCTTCAAAAGCATTTTCAGCTTTAGCCAATGAAAATATCAATATCAAAATGATAAGTACAAGTGAGATTAAAATCTCTCTTGTGATTGATGAAAAATATAGTGAATTAGCGGTTCGAGCACTACACGAAGCATACGAATTAGATAAATAATTTTATAGGAATAATTTTGCAAGAATTTACAAATTGGACAGTAAAAACAATTAGGGAAGACAAATATATCGGCTCTTGGATGGAGGAGCGAAAATTTGATTGGATCCCAATAGTTGCAAAAACTATCACAAATATTGTTGATCGTGGTAAATCTGTCCTTGTCGTGACTGATGATGATAGAGAATGGTTCTTGCATTATATATTTAATAAAATTAACTCACCAAAAAACAATCGACCTTTTTTACCATTTTATGATTTTGCAAGTATGATCAAAAGCACGCACAAACTTACAAGTGATGATGATTTAGAACTTATTAAAGATATGCTTGATATCTCATTTCCAAATGGATATATTTTTTGGTATATAGGAAGAAGTCAAAGTACAAAAGCTATTTTGCCAAAAGTATCTAATAACTCTTTTTTATGGCTTTTTGATGAGGATGTTCAAAATAGTTTTAATCTAAAAAGCAATGATGAAACACTCGATATGAAATTATTACAACTTTATAGATTATTTGATAAAACTATCGAAGCTACACTTTTTGCTCAAATTGAGGTTGATAAGTAGATGACTTTTCTCTCATCAACTATTTTAATAGTGAATGATGTTGAGGAGAGTGCTCTTCAAGTTGCATCAACTTTACCAAAACACGATGTTAGAATCATCAAAAATGAAGAAGAGGGGAAAAAAGATTTTCTTATCCTTCATGCAAAACAAGTGGTAAAAGAAGCATACATAGCAAGTGAACGAACAAAATATATTATTTTTTGTGGTGAAGCGTTTACCGTAGAAGCACAAAATTCACTTTTAAAAATACTAGAAGAACCACCAAAAAATGTTGTGTTTATAATGATCACTAATAGTAAAAGTGGGATTTTAAAAACTATTTTCTCACGTCTTCCACATCATTATCTAAAAACAAAAAAACAAAGGATGAGTCTTTCTTTGGATCTAGCTAAAATGGAGCTCAAAGATATTTATCAATTTATAAAAGAGCATCAAAGAATAGGTAAAAGCGAAGCAAAAGAGCTTATCGAATCTCTACTTGTGAGTGCAAATGAAAAAAAAATAAAATTGACAAGTAAAGAATTAGAAAGTTTTTCTGTTGCTATGAAATTATGTGAACTCAACTCTAGACCTATCAATATTTTAACAACCCTTTTATTGTCACTTCTCAAAAAAAGATAGATTAAATGACTATTACAAAAATCAATCCAAATGATTTGGAAAATTTTTATATCTCTTTAGGAACAGAAAAAGCAGGAGCAAAAATACTTTCTTCTAAATCAAAAATCAATACGATTTTGATACAAGGTTTGCATACAGGTGCTGCTAATATTTTAAAGCAAGATGCTCTTTCTATTGGAGCAGATGTAGCAGTTCCAAGAGGAACGATTCTTTTTGAAACACCAACGGTGGATGTAGTCTTGATTGCTAGTGATAAACATCTCAAAATCTTAGCAAAAAAAGAACTTTCTCAACCCTTTGGATTAAAAAAAGTAGCAAATGCTTTAGAGAGTTTTGTGACAAAAAAACAACCAAAAACAAAAATTATGGGTGTTTTAAATGCGAATGATGATAGTTTTTTTGAGGGAAGCAGATTTTTAGGGGATGATGCTATTGCAAAAATAGAGCAGATGATAGCTGATGGTGCAGAGATTATCGATATAGGGGCAGTTTCTACAAGACCAAATAGTGCTATTGTGGAAGCTGATGAGGAGCTTAGAAGAATAAAACCTATTTGTGATGCAATTTTAGAGCAAAAAATCTATGAAAAGGTTATTTTTAGTATCGATAGTTTTACCCCAAGTGTTATTGAGTATGCCCTCAAAAGTGGCTTTAGTATCATCAATGATATCACAGGACTCGCAAATGATGAGGTTTGCAGATTAGCGAAAAAATATGATGTAAGTGTGGTTATTATGCATATGCAAGGGACTCCGCAAGATATGCAAAAAAATCCGATCTATGATGATGTAGTTTCAGACGTTGATAACTTTTTTGAACAAAGAATAGCAAAAGCAAAAGAGTTTGGAATAGAGCAAATCATCCTTGATGTAGGGATAGGATTTGGGAAAACTCTCACACATAATCTTTTGCTTTTGCAAAATCTTGAACATTTTAAAAGATTTGGATATGAGATACTTTTAGGTGCAAGTAGAAAGTCACTTATAGAGATGATTGTTCCAAATACACCCACAAGTGAGAGGCTCAGTGGAACTTTAGCAATCCATCTTGATGGGATACGAAAAGGGGCATCAATTATACGATG
The DNA here is from genome assembly GCA_937860115.1 of uncultured Arcobacter sp. GTDB lineage: Bacteria > Campylobacterota > Campylobacteria > Campylobacterales > Arcobacteraceae > CAIJNA01. Next base: position 5,862 of record CALMBI010000091.1, read on the forward strand.
CCACGATGTAAAAGAGCATTTTCAAGCGATCAAAGTCCAAGAGGCTATCCAAACTATTGCATAAATTTTTTGATATTTTCTTGATATCATTTAGACTATAATCACCAAATGTACAAAAAATATTATTATATCTTTCATTCGATTTTGATACTTATTGGAATTACATTTGTATCACATTTTTTAATAAATCGGCTTGATATTATCAATATCTCTTTATTGCACCTTATCCCTGTATTGTTTGTGGCTTTGCATGGTAATATGAAACCCACTTTATTGATTACAATAGTGAGTTTGAGCTTATTTAACTTTTTGTATATTCCACCACTGTATAGCTTTGATGTCTATGATACTTTACATATTATTAATTTTCTCATTTTTGCTTTTGTTGGTTGGTTTATAGCAATCCAAGCGAAAAAACTGCAAAAACAAACCAAAGAGAATGAGATAAGAGAAAACCTACTCAACATCATCTCTCACGATTTACGAACACCACTTTCTACGATACTGGGAAGCAGTACACTTCTTTTACAAAACAAAAATATTGAAGAGAATACAAAATTTGAATTGATAGGGGATATTTACCAGGCTTCTTTACGAATGAAAAGACTTATTTCAAATCTATTAGATAACACAAGACTCAAAAATGGGGCAACATTGGGATTTGATTGGTGTGATTTTGAAGATATAGTTGGTGTTGCATTAGAAGATTTTTCTGAAACACAAACAGAAAATTTTGAGATAAAAATTGATGAATTGGAACTTTTTTGGGGTGATAATGCACTCCTTGTACAGTTAATGAGTAATCTGATTGACAATGCTTTAAAATATTCAAACGATGCGAAGAGAGTTTCCATAGAACTAAAAAATAATAATGAAAATCTTGATATCACTATTTGGAATTCGAGTGATTTTATAGAACAAAAAAAACTAGAAAATATCTTTGAAAAATTTTATAGGCTTGAAGATACAAATGATATCATAGGAAGTGGTATTGGGCTATACATTTGTAAGACTATTGTAAAACTTCATGGTGGTACTATCAAAGCATCGTATGAAAACGATGGTATCTCTATTCATATTACTCTTCCTAAACACAAAAAGGTTCAAATATGATGAAAAGACCGTTGATATTAATTGTTGAAGATGATGCTTCTGTTAGAAATCTTCTTGAAATTAGTTTTAGGGAATATGAATTTGATACGATAACTACAACAAATCAAGAGAATGCGTATAGATTATTTTTAAGCAACAATCCAAACTTGATGATAGTTGATCTTGGATTACCAGATGGTGATGGGAAAGAATTGATAAAAGAGATTAGAGAAGTTTCAAAAGTTTCTATTATCGTCCTATCTGCTAGACATGATGAAAATGAAATTATTTCAGCGCTTGATTTTGGAGCTGATGATTATATTACAAAGCCATTTTCGCTCAAAGAGTTGGTAGCTAGAATAAAAACAAATCTACGAAGAGCATCATTACAGATGCAACAAAACAATAGCTCACACTATGGCGAATTTGAAGTAGATTTATTATCAAAATCTATCTCTTTTAAAGATGAACATCTCAAACTAACACCTATTGAATATGATTTATTAAAATATTTTATTTTAAATTCTGACAAAACTTTAACCCATAGACAAATACTGAAAGAGGTTTGGGGAGTTGGCTATCAAAATGAGATGCAATATTTAAGAACCTATGTCAATACCTTACGAAAGAAGATTGAAGTTAATTCGACACGACCAAATTATATAAAAACAGAATCTGGAATCGGTTATCGATTTTGTTGTGAGGAAAATAAAGATGGGCTATAAATATATCAAAACAATTTTTTTTGGATATATTATAATAATCTTTTTAGGAGCGATTGGTTTATCTTTACCCATCAGTCGGATTGGAGAACTCTCCTTTATTGATGCTTTGTTTACATCAGCTTCAGCAACTTGTGTGACTGGACTTATTGTTACGAGTACCTCTGAAAATTTTACATTTTTTGGTGAAGCAATTATCCTTTTTCTTATACAAATTGGTGGAATCGGATATATGACTTTGGTAACACTTTTTTTTCTATTTTTGAAAGATGACTTACAGATTGAAGAAAAAAGAGCAATGAAAGAAGCCCTTGATTTGCCTGATATGAAAGCAACATCGAGTTTTATTAAAAAAGTGATCCTTTTTGTACTCCTTATAGAAGTGGTTGGAGCTTTTATTTTAACATTTCGATTTAGTAGTGATTTTGCATTCGATGAAGCTCTTTGGCATGGTATTTTTCACTCTATTTCTGCTTTTAATAATGCTGGTTTTTCTCTTTTTACAGATAGTATGATGGGATATAAAAGTGATTTTATAATTTTAAGTGCTTTAATGATTTTAATTGTTCTTGGAGGTATTGGTTATTTTGTTTTGATAGAAATTGGTAGTAAAACGAAGAAAGTTCATAATTTTTCAGTGCATACAAAAATTATGATTTATGGAACACTTTTTTTGATTTTATTTGGTTTTTTACTTTTTCTATCTATTGAATGGAACAATCCAAAAACTTTAGGTGAGTTTTCTTTATACGAAAAGATACTCAATAGTTTATTTTTATCGGTTAACTTTAGAACAAGCGGATTTAATAGTATCGATTTTGCTGGATTAAAAGATTCTTCTTTATTTTTTTCTACATTTTTTATGATGATTGGAGCAGGAATCGGTGGAACAGCTGGCGGGATAAAAATTACAACTTTTGCAATTTTACTTGTGGCAGTTGTTTACACCTTAAGACAAGATAATCAAGAGCCAAATATCTTTCAAAGAACAATTGAACAAAAACTTATCAATAAAGCATTAGCAATTATTGTAAGTGCTTCTTTACTTGTTTTAATAGCAACCTTGATTTTAGTAGAAACACAAAATTTGCCATTTATGAAGATTTTATTTGAAGTTGTTTCTGCTTTTGCTACTGTTGGAGTATCTACTGGAAATGGAGGAATTTTAAGTTTTTCTGCACACTTTGATAGCTTTGGAAAAAGTATCATAATTTTACTTATGTTAGCTGGAAGAATTGGTGTTTTCGCCTTTGGATTTATCTTGGTGGGAAAAGCAAAAACAAAATATATCAAATATCCAAAAGGGAGGATTTTAATTTGAAAACATTTGCCATTATTGGGCTTGGAAAATTTGGCTATCACATAGCAGAAAGCTTGGTGCAACAAAAAGGTATGAATATAATCGCAGTCGATAATGATGAACATAAAGTTCAAGAGATAAGTGAACATATCCAAAATGCTTTTGTTTTAGATAGCACCAATCCAAAAGCACTTGAAGAAGCTGGTATCTCAAACCTCGATACGGTTATTGTAAGTATTGGAGAAAATATAGAAGCGAGTATTTTAACAGTTATGGCTCTTAAAGATTTGGGAAATAAACATATCATTGCAAAAGCAATCACCCCAACACATGGGGAAATTTTGGCTAAAATTGGTGCTTTTAAAGTTGTTTATCCAGAAAAAGTAGCAGCGAAAAAACTTGTCAAAAATCTTATAGGGGATATAACTGTTGATACGATTGATGTGAGTAATCATATCAAAGTGATTAAATTAATTGCAACAGAAAAAATTATTGGTAAGACACTTCATCAAATAGAAGAAGAGAATCCAAAAATAAAAGCTATGGCACATAAATTTAATGGTGACTGGAATATATTTGATTCACATAAAGAGATACAAAAAGGGGATATGCTTGCATTTTATGGTGATAAAATTGATATGGATACCTTTTTTGAAATGATTTTTTAAAGGGTTTTCTATGAATTTAAAAGAGGTTATGTATGGATTTTTTCTTTTATTGGCATTAACATCAAATTTCACATTTTTTTATAGTTATCAATACACGCTTTTTGGATCAAATATTTTCCTTTTGGGTGTTGCAATTTTTTTTAATTTGATAATGGTTTTTAGGAAACTGAACGACGAACATCAGTTAGGTGCGGTGTTTTTATCAACATCAATCGTTGCATTATTGGAACTCATTTTAGCTGGTTTGATAGTTGTGTATAGTTACTACTATTCTATTGAAAGTGAAGCATTTGCAAGTAGCGTCATTTCACTTTCAGGTGGAGCATTACTTGCAAATATAATCTCTGTTGGGATGTATGTTATCTACACTATAAAATATAAAGCTTAAAGAATATACAAAAAGTTTAGAATCTTTTTGTATATTTATGGCAATAAGGTGCTTTGTTGTGTTTAAAGTAGTAGTCTTGATGATACTCTTCAGCTGCAAAAAATGGGGTATTTTTTGTAGAAATCAGTTTCGTTGCTATTTTATATCCCTTGGATTCTAAGATAGCTATAAGTTTTTTTGCTACCTCTTTTTCATTTTCATCATTGTAAAAAATTGCACTTAAATATTGTTCTCCTATATCTGGACCTTGACCATTTTTTTGTGTTGGATCGTGTATTTCAAAAAAGAGTTTTGCTAATGATTCAAATGAAACAACTTTTGAATCATAAGTGATTTTGACAACTTCAAGATGCCCAGTATTGCCATAACAAACCTCTTTATAGCTTGGATTATTCACAGTTCCACCCATATATCCACTTACAGCACTTTTAACACCATTGAGTTTTTCGAAATGATATTCAACTCCCCAAAAACAACCGCCTGCAAAATAGGCATTTTTTATATTTTCCATTTTAGCTCCATATAGATTGAGTGTAATTAAAACTAATAATAGATATTTCATTAGTCTTTTTTAAAGTTGATTGAAACAGAATTTACACAATGTCTAGTGTTTTTTGAGGTAAATCCTTCACCTTTGAAAACATGCCCAAGATGTCCACCACATTTAGCACAAACAATCTCTACTCTTCTTCCATCTGCATCAGGAATCTCTTTGACCGCACCTTTGATAGCATCATCAAAACTTGGCCATCCTGTACCACTATTGAATTTTGCATTAGATTTGAAAAGTGGGCTATTGCACTTTTTGCAAGTGTATGTTCCATCTTCTTTGTGATTGTAGTATTCACCACTAAAAGCTCTTTCTGTTCCTTTGTTTTCAATCACATGTTTTTCAAAATCATTTAATTCATTGTATTTCATTTTATCTCCTCCACTCATAATTGATATGATAGTTGCTATTAATAGTATATTTTTCATGAGTAAATTGTATATAAAGAGATTGAAAAGTTATGATAATCTTTAAGTTACAAAAAAGAATTTATATACTTTAAAGAGTTTCTTTTTTGATATAAATTTGGGTACAAAATTCACCGTTAAGATCGGTGCAAATATCTATCGTTATCCCCATCTGTTCTATTTGTTTTGTAAAGTGAGTTACATTTTTTATTAATGGAGCATTATTATAAGATACAATTTGATCACGAATTTGTAGAGAATTTAAAGTGGAATCATTTTTTATTTTGTATTCTAAAAAATGTCTAGTTGTTTCAAAATCAAGTTTTGTGATTGTTTGATGATAGGTAAAATCCTCTTTTTGAGTAAGATGAAAAAGAATTGAATATCCACTATAAAGTAAAATAGCACCTATAATAGAACTGAGTAACACTTCCAAAAGAGTAAATGATCTTTTAGTTTGCAAAGGAAAAATACTCACTATTTATTATTGTAGTAGTTCGTAAAAAATTATTATGACTATTTTGTAGTTCTTGATATGTTTGTTGTTTAAGTGGGTTTGTTATAAATTGGTTATAGCCACTTATTATTACGGATAAAATAACAAGTGCCAAAAGTGTTTCAACAAGAGTGAAACTACTTTTTGCTAAGTTCGCAGGCTTTCTCATAAGCACTTTTGATAGCTTCAATCATCCCACTTCGAACACCATTTTTTTCGATAGTTGCATACCCCGCAGCTGTTGTGCCACCTGGGCTCATCACAGAGTCTTTTATCTCACTTGGTTTGGCATTTGCTATCATTGGTGCAAATCCACTAAAAAGTCCTTGAACGAGTCTATTTGCATCTGCTCTTGCAAGTCCAGCATTTACTCCACCATCACTGAGTGCCTCAGCAATAAGTGCTAAAAATGCTGGACCACTTCCAGCTACTGCTGTTGCTATATCTATCTCTTTTTCTGTTTTGAGCCAAAGCGTTTCTCCAATATTGCTAAATATCTCTATTGCTTCAGCTTTCAAAGCTTCATCACCTGTAAGTGTCGTCATCGATTTTTGATAACTTGCAGCCACATTTGGCATCGCTCTGATATAGCTTTTTGCTTTGATTTTCTCTTGTAAAGTTTCAAGTTTTGTTCCTGCTAAAACAGAGTACAAACTATTTGCACACCCTTGTAGTTTTGGGCTCAGATCCTCTAAAGAGTTTGGTTTCACACAAAGAATAATATCTTTGCCTTCGATGTTGAGTGATTCGTTTAGTGGATATATGTTTAATTCATTTATCTCTTTTTTTAAAGCATCCAATGAGCTTTCATTTCTTCCATACACTTCAAGTGTGTATTTTCCGACAAGCCCTTTTATCATAGCTTTTGCCATATTTCCATTTCCGATAAATGTGAGTGTTTTTTTCAAATTGAGATTCCTTATGGTTGATAAAAATATCGCTTATTGTATCGGTTAGAGAATTAAACTATCTATAAATAGAGGAATTTTGTGTATAATATTCGGTTTTTTAAATTAATGATAACAACGGGAAAACAATGACAGATACAATAAAAATATTTAATGCAAATGAAAACAATCTCAAAAATATCTCACTAGAGATACCAAAAAATAAGCTTATAGTTTTTACAGGACTCAGTGGAAGTGGGAAGTCAACTCTAGCTTTTGATACACTTTATGCTGAGGGGCAAAGAAGATATATTGAGAGTTTATCGGCTTATGCAAGACAGTTTTTGGGAAAAGTTGGAAAGCCAGATGTTGAGAGAATTGAGGGGCTTACTCCTGCTATTGCGATTGATCAAAAAACAACCTCAAAAAATCCACGAAGTACAGTTGGGACTATCACAGAGATATACGATTATTTAAGACTTTTATATGCAAGAGTAGGGGTGCAACATTGTCATAAATGTGGAAAAAAAATCTCAAAAATGTCAAGTAGTGATGTTATTGAGCAGGTTTTATCTCTTCCTGATGAATCTAAAATTGTTATCTTAGCTCCACTTGTAAATCGTAAAAAAGGGACATTTGCTGATTTGTTTGATTCGATGAGAGCAAAAGGATATGTAAGAGCGATGGTTGATGGTGTGATGGTACGACTTGATGAAGAGATAGACCTTGGAAAGTCCCAAATGCACACGATTAAAGTGGTGATTGATAGAGTTGTAGTCAAAGATGAAAATCGCCAAAGAATCGCTGAAGGTGTAGAAAAGGGACTTAAAGAGAGTTTTGGAGAGCTTGAGATTGATGTACTTAATCATGAAGAGGTTGGAACTGAAGCACATATCCATTATAGTGAGCATATGGCTTGCTTTGATTGTAAAATCTCTTTTGAACCACTAGAACCACTGAGCTTTTCATTTAACTCTCCAAAAGGTGCTTGTCCATCATGTGATGGGCTAGGTATAAGATATGCACTTGATATGAAAAAAGTGATAAATGAGGAACTTTCTATCGATGAAGGTGCTATTAAAGTTATCTATGGATTTAATAAAGGGTTTTATTTTAAGATGCTTCAAGCATATTGTGAAGAGGCAAAAATAAATACAAAAATACCATTTAAAGAGCTTGAATCACATCAGAGAGGGGCTATTTTACATGGAGGTGTTGAGGAGTTCTCTTTCTTTTGGAAAAGACATAAACTTACTCGTACTTGGGAAGGGATTACAAAAATCGCTTATGATATGATTAAGTCAGAGAGTGATAGTGAAGAGTATATGAGTGAAAAAAAATGTGATAGTTGCGGTGGATATAGATTAAAGCCAGCAAGTTTAAGTGTAATGGTTGCTGATAAAAAAATCAGTGATATTTTAGATATGCCGATTGAAGATAGCCATATTTTTTTCCACAACGATGAAAACTTTGCCCATTTCAATACTCAACATAAGATGATTTCAACTCCTATTTTAAAAGAGATAAAAGAGAGAATATTTTTCCTTTTTGATGTGGGGCTTGGATATATCACTTTAGGGCGAGATGCACGAACAATTAGTGGTGGAGAAGCTCAAAGGATACGAGTTGCTAGTCAAATAGGAAGTGGGCTTACAGGGGTGTTGTATGTACTAGATGAGCCAAGTATTGGACTTCATGAAAGAGATACTGCTAAACTTATCAAAACTCTTTTAGCTCTTAGAGATAAAGGAAATACTGTTATCGTTGTGGAACACGATAAAGAAACTATGGAAGCTGCTGATTTTATCGTGGATATCGGACCAAATGCTGGAAAATTTGGTGGAGAGGTCGTATTTAGTGGAACGATGGAGGAACTACTCAAATCAAATACACTCACAGCTGATTATTTAAGTGGACGAAAAGAGATTAAATACTACAAAAGACGACCACAGGAGGAGTGGATAGAGATACACAATGTAAACCTGAATAATATTAAAAATTTAAGTGCAAAAATTCCACTTAAAAACCTTGTAGCAGTAACTGGAGTAAGTGGAAGTGGAAAATCTTCACTTATTTTGCAAACACTTTTACCAGTAGCTAAAGAGCTTTTAAATCATGCAAGAAAAGTGAATAAAGTAGATGGTGTAAGCATTGAAGGTTTAGAAAAACTTGATAAAGTAATCTACCTTGACCAATCTCCAATAGGAAGAACTCCACGAAGTAATCCAGCAACTTATACAGGACTTATGGATGATTTACGAAAACTTTTTACAGAAACTAAAGAAGCAAAACTTAGAGGGTATCAAGTGGGAAGATTTAGTTTCAATGTAAAAGGTGGACGATGTGAGAAATGTCAAGGTGAGGGGGAGCTTAAAATTGAGATGCACTTCTTACCTGATATTATGGTCGTTTGTGAAGAGTGTCGTGGGAAAAGGTACAATGCCCAAACTTTAGAGATACTCTATCGTGGGAAATCGATAGCTGATGTACTTGAAATGAGTGTAACAGAAGCGTATGATTTTTTTGTAAAAGTGCCAAAACTCCATCAAAAACTCAAAACTCTTATCGATGTTGGGCTTGGATATATCACATTGGGGCAAAATGCAGTAACTCTTAGTGGTGGGGAAGCTCAAAGGATAAAACTAAGTAAAGAACTTAGTAAAAAAGATACAGGGAACACTTTGTATGTCCTTGATGAGCCAACGACTGGACTTCACTTTGCAGATGTTGATAGATTAACAGGAGTGCTCCATCATCTTGTTGATATGGGAAATAGTGTGATAGTGATTGAACATAATCTTGATGTTGTAAGAAATGCTGATTATGTTATCGATATGGGATATGAAGGTGGAGCAAAAGGTGGTCAAATCATCGCTTTAGGGACACCAGAAGAGGTAGCTGCTACCAATGGTGAAACAGGCAGTTATACTGGATATTATCTAGCTAAAGAGTTATAAGATGGCGACAAGAATAGAATTTGGTAAATTATCACAAACAAAGAAAAATGCTGTATTTTTAGCTATTTATACAAATGAAATCGCTCCTTGGAAATACTTTATGGATGAGATGAAACACACGATTTGCCCTGGAGTTATTATGATTGATCGTTGGGATGGACGGATTGGATTTCCTGGAGGTACACTTGAAGATGGAGAGCCTTTGCAAGATGCACTTGTAAGAGAAATATATGAAGAGATTGGAATAAGAGTAAAACTTAATAAAGTGCAAGAAGTTGTCTCTTTTGAGAGTGAAAAGATTGTGACTCATCTTTATGCTTTGTGTGTACATGAGGTGGAGTTTCTACATATTTATTATCATATACTTAACAATTTTGGAAGATCTATTTTAAAGCATGCTTATGAAGATAAAGATGAATCCCATTTTATGTCAGAGATCACAGGGATCAAAATAGTGCCTATTATCAAACACAATAATAAAGGGATCAACAAATTCTTGCAAGGGAGTTTCGCTGGAAGTTCTAAAGAGGATATGTTGGTGTTTTTGGAAGAGACTTTAAAACTTGATCTAACAACTATTCTTGAATAGCTTCATCAAGAGTTTTTTTTTCAAAACCAAATGTTTTAGCTAAAAGCTTAAACGTAAGTTCTCTCTTCGTTTGAGTATTGTTATAGGGGATAGTTTCATCATAGAGTTTTGAGATGATTTTTCCCATAAATCCTTCCTTTTGAAAACCAGCAGTTTTTCCTGATAAAAGATAGGTAGAAAGTGCTGACTTTAGACTTCCCTCAGTATCTACAGCAATGTCATATTTTCCTTTTTTAGCATGAGATTTTAGTTTTGAATAATACAAGTTGAGATCAGCTAACCTAAATTGACTTGCATGGAGAGGAAAAATATGAGCGAACGAATTTGATTCTAAATTTTCTGTAGGGTAATGATTGCAATAAATATCAATATTAGGATTGATGATCTCTTCGTTTATAAAAGGTAAACATTCTATTATTGTCTGAATTTCTGAAGAATCTTGAAGATTAACTATTGTAATATTCAAATAATCACTCCATTAAAATTGAGCTCTAAAGTAAAATCGATCGGTTTTTCAAGTCGTAAAAGATCTTTTTGAGAGACATAATGCTCTTGTGTGGAGTGAATAGTAAATTTATTTTTATCTAAAGCATATTCGTATGGGTATCTTTCATATTCACTATTGAGTAAGTTATTGAGACTATGAATATAACTTAACCATTGAAGAGTTAGTATATTTGGTAAGAGGTTTTTAAATGGTTTTATACTTACTTCTTTAGGAAGATTTTTTGTTGAATATTTGATGATTGTTGCTATTAAAATTCTATCTTCATGCGAAAAACCATAGTTAAGACCATTTAAGATGAAATTGGAGCTGTGCTCTGTGTTTTTATAAAAATTGAGGCTCACACCAGTTTGTTGCAATTTTGCAGCGAGTACAAGGTATGATTTGAAGTTTGAATCTATTTTGTGTAAAGGTTCTAAAGCATCAAATAATTTACTTATATTGTTTCCAAGAAATGCTGTTTGTTTTGGATCTTCAGTAAATCTATCAAGAAGACTTCTCACACTTACTTGAAAATTAGATGGAAATTTATGATTTGATGTTCTTAAAATATCTGTTAAATAAACTCCTTCTCTTACGCCTACTCCAGAAGTAACAACTGTTTTTGTTTCAAGATATTCTAAAATCGTCTTAAATATAAAAGTACCAGTTTTAATAGTATCAAATCTATCAGATCGAACACCAAGAGTTGAAAGTTTACTATTTGTTTTTGCTTTGAGGATGTTATCAAACAATCCAAAAGCATCTTTTGATTGATATGTAAATCCATGGAGTACATCAAAAGGGTGTTTTGTATTGATGATGATTGCACGACTAAGAGCCCTTGCTGTTCCACCAAGACCTACAACTGTTCCAATCTCTTTATATTCAACAGGAAGTTGCAAGAGTTGATCAATAATATATTTTTTTGCACCATCAAAATCATTTTTATCAAAAAAAAGTTCTTTAAGTCTTACTGTTCCAATATTCAGTGAATATGTTTTTTCGATATTTTTATTGACTACAAGGGCAAATTCAGTACTTCCTCCACCGATGTCAACAGTCGTAAAATGGGTCTCTTTTAAAAGATTACTTGCTCCAACTGCACCATAATATGATTCTTTTTCTCCATCAATTACTTTGATATCGATCCCAAGTTCATTTTTAACACGTGAGAGAAAAATAGATCTATTTGGGGCATCTCGTAGAGCTGAAGTTGCAACGCAAAGTGTTTTTCGAGATTTAAGATTTTTTGCAATATTTAAAAATGATTCCATTGCACTAAATGCTCTTTGCATAGGGATCTCTTGAAGATATCCATCATTTTGATACGAATTTTCTGATATTTTTACTTTTGATTTTGTTTCGTTGATAAGGTGGAAAGCAAAGCGACTAGTTTTTTTAAACACCACCATCCGCATTGAGTTTGAACCAATGTCGATGATGGTTGTTATTTTAGCCATAAATTAATAGTCTTCCTCTTGGAGTTGTTGAAATTTAAATTTTAACTCTTGTATTGTTTCTTGGTTATCAGGATCTACTTGGATACAATCAACTGGACAAACTTCTACGCAAGCTGGCTCTTCATAGTGACCAACACATTCAGTACATCTGTCACTATCAATAATGTATATCGGATCTCCCTCTTCAATAGCATCGTTTGGGCATTCTTCTCTACATGCATCACATGCAATACATTCATCAGTAATCATTAATGACATAATTATTTTCCTATGTTTAAATTAAATTGTGGAGTTATAACCTAATAACCTTTAATAATCTCTTTAATATTTTCAAAAGTTTTAATATTTTTGGATACTAATAAAAAATGCTCATTTTGATATTGATACAAATCATTTGTCAAATATAAACCAGCATCAATATCATATTCTCTCATCTTCCCTGCAAGTAAGAAAAAAGTATAATTGTGTGTATTTGCTAAAGAGAGTGCTGTGGCACCTGGAGATCTAAATTTTAATTTGAGTTGTTGCAGTTTTATAACAATATCTGGCCTCGTATAAGCTCGTTCAAATATCCCTATATTTGGCTCTAGAAAATTATTTTTAATGAGATTTGTTTTGTAAGGTGTTTTGTAATAATACGTATTGTTAATAAGATTGTAAACAATAGCAGCCATTGGAAGATTATCAATATGAAGTGATACTGATGTCCCATAATAAGGTAGCGATGCTAAAAAATTATCACTTCCATCGAGTGGATCTATAATGATTTGAGCATTTGAAATAAGTTGCTTTTTTGATCTTATAAGTCCACTCTCTTCACTTATAATATCACAAAAATCAATTAAATAGTGTATAAAAATATTTTCAGTAATAATGTCAATTTGTTTCGTTTTATCTCCACCAGCACCTATTAAATTCGAATCTTCAAAATCAGATTTGTTAAGTTTATTTTGAATGTAGCTTTTGATTTTTTTGTTAGCCAAAAGTGTTTTTTTTATAAATAGTTGAATAAGTGTTTCCATAGAAAAATTTTATCAAAACTAAAGTACTAATGTAATAAAATCAAACCCTCAAAAGTAAAGGATTCTGATGGCTTTCAATAATGAGTTAATAATACTTCAACAATATAAAGATCTTATCGATGATAATATTATTGTGTCAAAAACAGATTCAAAAGGACTTATCACATTTGTAAATCAAAAATTTTGTGATATTTCTGGATATACCAAAGAGGAAGTGATGGGAAGATCACACTCGATTGTTAGACATGAAGATATGGATTCTTCAGTTTTTCAAGAGATGTGGGATACTATCAAAAATAAAAAACAAACTTGGACAGGTCAAGTTAAAAATAAAAGAAAAGATGGAAGTGCATACTATGTTGATGCGATTATCCGTCCTATTATAAATCAATATGGTGAAATAATAGAATTTATAGCTCTTAGGTATGATGTTAGTGGGATGATAAATTCTCAAAAACTTCTCCTTGATGAACTTAAAAAAATAAAAAACCCACTTTTAGTAATGCTTCAAATTGAAGGATATGAAAATTTAGAAAATTTTTATGGTAAAGAGATTACAGGTATTATTGAAAATAAATTTGCTATGCATCTTTTGGATTATTGCCCAGTTGGATGTGTATTTGGGAAAGTGTATCAACTAGAAAACGGTATTTTTGGATTAGTGAAAGATCTTGAAGAGAGTACAATTATTAGTGAATCAACAGTGATGCAACTCAAAAAATTTCAGCAAAATATTAAAGATGGTGTTTTGAAGTTTGGTACATATGAATATGATCTGAATGTAATACTTAGTTATGGAAATAGACCAGAGTATATTTATGAAGATGTGATGATCGGTCTTAAAAAAGCTATTTTGATGAAAAAAGAGTTTATGTATGCAGATAGTTTCACACTTCAGGAAAAAGAGAAGGCAAAACAAAATCTTCACACGATCAACATGATAAAAAAAGCACTTGATGCTGGTAATATTAAGTCGTTTTTTCAACCAATTATCAATACAAAAACAGGTGAGATTGAAAAATATGAATCGTTGGTGAGACTAAAAAAAGATGATGGAAAAATTTTATCACCATTTTTCTTTTTGGAAATTGCGAAAAATGGAAAGTATTATCATCAAATCTCAGAAGCGATTGTACAAAATTCACTAGAAATGCTTCGAAAAACTGATAAAGAGATCTCTATAAATATTTCAACTTTGGATATTGAAGATGTTGAACTTAGAAATAAAATAATTACAATTATTACAATGAATACAGATATTGTAAATAGGTTAGTTTTAGAACTCTTAGAAGATGAAGATGTTAATGATTTTAATGTAATTATTGATTTTATTTCACTAGTGAAAATGTTTGGGGTGAAGATTGCTATTGATGATTTTGGAGCAGGGCATTCAAATTTTGAAAGACTACTTAGCTTTCAACCAGATATTATTAAGTTAGATGGCTCTTTGATCAAGAATATTCATCAAAATAAATACAGTAAAGATATCGTAGAGACTATCAAAAATTTTGCAGATAAACAAAACATAAAAACAGTAGCTGAATTTGTATCTTGCAAAGAGGTATATGATGAAGTTACTGCTCTAGGGATAGATTATTTACAAGGGTTCTATTTAGGTGAGCCAACTGAAGAATTAGCTCTAAAAGCTCTTAATATTTGAACAAATAATAAGAGATAAAAAAGCTGATAGAGGTTTTCTATCAGCTTTTTGTAAGAAAGGGTAAAAGAGAAATTATTCTCTATTTCCCCATAGCTTTATTAGAATAATCATATCCTAATTCGTAAGCTTTTAAATTTACAGGATGTACTTTCGCAGGAACTTTAGAAAGCATAACATCTTTTAACACTTCTTTATCAATTGCACTCATATAGTTGTTTGCAATTGCAAGTGCAATAACAGATTGAGTAATAACATTTCCAACTTCTTCTTTTGCAATAGTAATAATAGGAATCTCAACGATATTCCATTTCTTTCTATCTTCATCAGTTGCTTGTACAAGATTTGGTTCGATTACGATCGTTCCACCTGGAGTCACCCCATTTTTGAATGAGTTATAACTTACTTGTGCAACAGAAAGCATAAAATCGATCTCACCATCATTTGCATATGGGTAGAAGATCTCTTCATCATCTAAAGTGATATCAACAACAGTTGGTCCACCTCTTACTTGTGATGTATATGTAGCTGTTTTTAATCCATGTCCACCAGTTTTGATTTTTGCAGCTGCAAAAATCTCACCAGCAAGAAGAACACCTTGTCCACCAACACCTGTAAATCTCATTAATGTTCTAGCCATTGTTGTTCTCCTTATATTTTTTTAGCAAAGTCATCTTGCGTGATAACTTTTCTCTTACCTTGATGTACAGCTTTTATATCTTCGTACATATCACAATATTCTCTAGCATTTTCATCGTGCTTTAATACACCTGTAGGGAAAATGTTCATTTGCTCTTCTGGAGATAATTTTTCCCATTTAGAAAGTGGCATAGTGATAGAATCGATCCAGTTAAGATTTTCCATAGCACTTGCCATTTTATTTTTTCTTCCAAGATTGATATGGCAGTTTGACATAATATCAAAGAATGCAAATCCTCTATGTTGGAACCCTTTTACAAGAACTTTTTCAAGTTTTTTAGGATCAAGCATTGTCTCTCTTGCAACAAACGAAGCACCTGAAGCAATTGCAACATTACAAGCATCAAAAGTTGGGTCAATATTTCCAGCTTTTTGTGATACTGTCCACATACCTTGAGGAGTAGTTGGAGAAGTTTGTGAATTTGTAAGACCATAGATGAAGTTGTTAATCATAATAAAGTTAATATCAATATTTCTTCTACAACCATGAATTGTATGGTTTCCACCAATCGCCATAGCATCACCATCACCAGCAACACAAATAACGTGTTTATCTGGATTAGCAAGTTTTACACCTGTTGCCCAAGCTGCAGTTCTACCATGAGTAGTGTGGATAGTATTAAAATCAACATATGAAGAGAATCTTCCAGAACAACCAATTCCAGAGATAACACATACATCATCTTGTTTCCAACCACAAGCATCGATTGCTCTGATAACAGCTTTTAAAATAACACCATCACCACATCCCCAACACCATAGTGTTGGCATTTTTTCTAATCTTAAATATTTATCATAATTGTAAGCCATTTTAGAATACCTCTTTTACTTTCTCTACTATTTCGTATGGAGAAATAGCTCTACCGTTAACTTTGTAAAGACCTTCAATATCAAGTCTACAAGCAACTCTCTCTACCTCTTCAGTATATTGTCTAATATTTAACTCAACACATAATACATTTTTAGTCATATCTGTGAAATGTTTGATTCTTTTTGCAGGAGATGGCCATAGTGTGATTGGTCTAAATAATCCAGCTTTGATTCCATCTTTTCTTAAGTGTCTAATAGCTTCTTTTGCAGCAAGTGATACAGAACCATACGCAATGATTAATACTTCACCTTCGCTCCCATCAAAATCATCTAACATAAACTCTTCATTTAGTTCTAATTCATCTGTATGCATCATAACTTTATCTTCAAGTCTTTGGATCAATTTTCTACAAGTTTCAATCTCTTCAGTTGGGAAACCTTTTGCATCATGGTGAAGACCTGTAAAGTGGTATCTATACCCTTGGAACATTGGATTTAATACTGCTGCTTCATCACCAGCTACACCATAAGGTCTATAATCTTCTGGAGCACCATCAAATGTTTTTCTAGGAACTATTCCAGCTTTTACTTCTTCAACTGTTGGTATCATAGCTTTTCCATGCATATGACCGATTGTCTCATCTGTAAGTACGATAACTGGTTGCATAAATCTATCAGCTAAGTTAAATGCTCTTACAACTTCTGTATAACATTCAGCTAAGTTACCCGCACAAAGTGTGATTGATCTATAATCACCATGTGATGGGTTTCTTGCTTGTCTAACATCACCTTGAGATACCCTTGTTGGAAGACCAGTTGAAGGACCACCTCTCATAACATTTACTAAAACTAGTGGTACTTCTGCCATTTGAGCAAGACCTAAGTTTTCAGCTTTTAGTGATACCCCTGGACCAGATGTAGCAGTCATAGATCTAACACCACTCATAGCAGCACCGATTGCTGCAGCAATTCCACCGATCTCATCCTCCATTTGGATAGCAGCTCCACCAACTTCTGGTAGTAGATCAGAAATTGTATGCATTACTTCACTTGATGGTGTAATTGGATATCCTCCAAAGAACATACATCCAGCATCAACTGCAGCGATTGCAGCCAAATCATTTCCTGTAGAAATTATTTCTCTAGTTGCCATTCATTTTCTCCTTATTTACCATAATTTACAGGTAATCTGTAATTATTATTTTTAATAGCTTCAGCTCTTGCTTTTGCTTGATCACTTAATTTAGCAAATTTAATGTTATCAGTTTTTTTATCAGCAACATAAATTGCGAAATCTGGACAGTTTAGTTCACAGTCGTTACAACCAATACAATCTTCCAATGCAACGATTTCTATCATTGCTCCTAAAGTAGATGTAGGTTCTGCTTTCATAGAAAGTACACCCGCTGGACATACACTTACACATATATCACACGCTTTGCATCTAGCTGTATCAACCCATACTGGAGTATTTTCTGGTGCTACCATTAATGACATTTTATCCCCTTCATTATTCAATTGATTTATAGAATATATGTTTTCCATACATTACTAAGAGTATCTTACCTAATATAGAGTAATAATATTTTTATACAATTGGTTATTTTGTATCTATTATACAGAGTGTTACATTTTGAAGCAGTGAAAAAGTATGTTTTTTTTAATAAATATCTAATTGTAACAATAAGACACGAATCTCATTGAGTGGGTTTGTAAAAAATCTAAAAATGATATAAAAAAATACAAAATATGTGAATATGTGTAAAACTATTGATTTTTAGATAAAAATTTTAGCTTTCATAGTTCTGGTTGAAGTTGAATTTGTTTGATTGTTTTGTTGGAAAGTTATTTTAAAAGACTGAAATCCAAGTTTTCACTTGGATTTCGAGAGAAATTATTTAGCTTCAGCAGCAGGAGCTTCTGTAGTGTTAGCTTCAGTAGCGTTAGCTTCCATTGCAGGTGCAGCAGCTTCAGCAGGTGCAGCAGTTTCAACTGGAGCAGCAGCAGGAGCTTCTTCTTTTTTTGAACATCCACTAAAAGATGCAACTAAACCTAATGTTACAAGAGCTGTAAACAGTACTTTTTTCATATGTAATTCCTAATATTGATTTTAGACTTTTAGGTTTGATATTTCTCTCCAAAAAAGTTTCGCGAATTATAATCCTTAAAACTTAAAGTATGTTGAAATTGATAAATTTTTTTCATTTTAAATAAAAAAAATTATTTTTGTTGTCTAAAACACTATAAAATAGGGCTTTGCAAATGATCTAAAATAAAAAAAGGAGCCTAAAATCAGACTCCTTTTTTAACAAATTTGACTAAAATAGAATTATTTAGATAAAACTTCTTTTATTGCTTTACCAATATCAGCAGGTGATACAACAACTTTTACCCCAGCAGCTTCCAATGCAGCCATTTTTTCTGCAGCTGTTCCAGCTCCACCAGATACGATTGCTCCAGCGTGACCCATTCTTTTTCCTTTTGGTGCAGTTTGACCAGCAATAAATGCTACAACTGGTTTTGTAATATTCTCTTTGATATAAGCAGCAGCTTGAATCTCAAGATCTCCACCAATCTCTCCAATCATTACAATTGCATGAGTTTCAGGGTCTGCTTCAAACATTGGAAGAAGTTGTTTATATGAAAGACCAATAATTGGGTCTCCACCAATTCCAACTGCTGTTGTGATACCAAATCCCTCTTTACATACTTGGTTTGCACCTTCATATGTTAAAGTTCCAGATTTTGAAATAAGTCCAACATTTCCTTTTTTGAAAATCATACCAGGCATAATTCCAATTTTACATTCTTCAGCAGTGATAATCCCTGGACAGTTTGGTCCGATTGTCATCATTCCATGTTTTACTGCAAATGCTTTTGCTGCTTGCATATCTCTTACAGGTGCACCTTCAGTGATGATTACAGCTAATTTGATTCCAGCAGCTGCAGCTTCCATAACAGCATCAGCAACAAAAACAGGTGGTACAAAAATCATACTTACAGTTGCAGCAGTAGCCGTTATAGCATCTTTTACTGTATTAAATACTGGTTTACCTAAATGTTCAGTGCCACCTTTATTTGGAGTAACTCCACCAACAATGTTTGTCCCATAAGCAATACATTGCTCAGCATGGAATGTTCCCTCTTTACCTGTAAAACCTTGAACGATAACTTTTGTATCTTTATTTACTAAAATAGACATTATTTTTCTCCTTTAGCCGCTTTTACTGCTTTAGCTGCACCATCAGCTAAGTCACTTGCTGCTATTACATTATCAATATTTGCATTTTTAAGAATTTCAGCTGCTTCTGGCGCATTTGTACCATCAAGTCTTACGATAACTGGAACTCTAACATCTACCATTTTTGTAGCTTCTAAGATACCATTTGCGATTCTATCACATCTAACGATTCCACCAAAAATATTAACAAATATAGCTTTTACTTTTGGGTTTTTTAAGATAATTTCAAATCCTTTTGCAACAGTTTCAGCATTTGCTTTTCCACCAACATCAAGAAAGTTTGCAGGTGTTCCACCCATGTAGTTGATTGTATCCATTGTACCCATAGCAAGTCCTGCACCATTTACCATACAACCAATTTCACCATCAAGAGAAATATATGAAAGTCCATATTGGCTTGCTTCTCTTTCATCTGGATCCTCTTCAGAGATATCTCTCATATCTTCGATATCTTGGTGTCTTCCAAGTGCTGAATCATCAAATCCCATTTTCCCATCAAGTGCTAAAAATTCACCTTTACCAGTTTTGATAAGTGGATTGATTTCAATCATCTCCGCATCATTTTCCATATATAATTTATAAAGTTTTGAAGCAAAAGAGATAAGATTTTTTTGCTCAGTTGGATCAGTGATACCTAAACCAAATACAAGCTCTCTCCCATGAAATCCTTGAAATCCAATAGCTGGATCAACTGCAACTTTGATGATTTTTTCTGGATGATCATGTGCCACTGTTTCGATCTCCATACCACCTTCAGTTGAAGCCATAATAACTGGCATCTCTTTAGCTCTATCTAAAACAACACCAAGATAAAGCTCATCTTGAATATCAGCTCCCTCTTCAATATATACTTTTTGTACTAATTTACCCTCTGGACCTGTTTGGTGAGTTACTAAAGTCATACCTAAAATTTCGTGTGCTAAAGTTTCAACTTCTTCTACTGAACGAGCTAATTTAACTCCTCCTCCAAGTCCTCTTCCACCAGCATGAATTTGAGCTTTTACAACCCAAATTTTTCCACCAAGTTCGTGTGCATTTTTTACAGCTTGCGCAGGTGTATTAGCAACAATACCTCTAGGCGTTGGTACACCATATTTAGCGAATATTTGTTTCGCTTGATATTCATGAATATTCATATTTACTCCTCATTAGATTGAACTTCATAAGTATAACGCAGGAGTGATAAAATCAGTGAATTAAATTGTATAAAAAATAGGATTATAAATAGAGTGTTTAGATTCTACACACTATGAGATTTTGAGTGTGTAGAAAAAGGAAATATATATTGATTAGTAGAGTAAAAAGAGAGAATATTTCCTTATTTTACTTCGTATTGTTCTCTACCCATTTGATATAAATCGTTTCCAAAAGTATCATTGATAACTGTTACAGGAAAATCAACAACTGTTATTTTTCTAATAGCTTCAGGTCCAAGTTCTGGATAAGCTATAACTTCAGCACTTGTAATTTTTTTCCCAAGTAATGCACCCGCTCCACCAGTTGCTCCAAAGTAGATTCCACCATACTCTTTACAAGCATCTTTTACACCTTGATCTCTTTTACCTTTACCAATCATCCCAAGGCTTCCATGTTTTAAAAGTGTAGGTGAATATGTATCCATTCTATAACTTGTCGTTGGTCCAGCACTCCCAATAGGATCTCCTGGTTTAGGTGGCGTTGGTCCAACAAAATAGACCACACTTCCAGTTAAATCAAACGGTAACTCTTTCCCCTCAGCAATCAAATCAACTAATCTTTTATGTGCAGCATCCCTTGCTGTATAAACTGTCCCGTTTAGATAAACAATATCACCAGCTTTTAATTTTCTTGTATCTTCCTCTTTAAGAGGTGTAGTTAAATAATATGTTTGACTCATCTATTGTTCCTTATATAACTATATGTGTATGTCTTGAACTATGACATTGCACATTCACTGAAACAGGTAAACTTGCAATATGACAAGGGTTTGATTCGATATGAACGGCTAAAGCTGTTTTCGTTCCACCCATACCCATTGCCCCAATTCCAAGTTTATTTAACTCTTCTAAAATTTGAGTTTCAAACTGAGCCATTTCTGGATCTTCATTGACACTACCAAGTGTTCTAAAAAGTGCATGTTTACTTGAAATAGCAGCTCTTTCAAAAGTTCCACCGATTCCAACACCAACTGTGATAGGTGGGCATGGATTTGGTCCAGCATTACTGATACACTCTTTTACAAATTTAAGTACACCTTCTTTACCTGCAGCTGGAGCTAAAACAGTTGCACGACTTACATTTTCACTTCCTCCACCTTTTGCAGCGTATTCGATATCGATTGTATCTCCTGCAACAATATCAAAATGGATGATAGCAGGTAGGTTGTAACCGATTTTATCTTTAAGATTTGCTCTGCTAAATGGTTCACATGTAGAAGCTCTAAGGTAAGCATCTTGATATCCTTGTTCAGTTCCTTTATTGATAGCATCTTTTAAAAGCCCGCCATTGATTTTCACTTCATCCCCAACTTTTACAAAAAATACAGCTAAGCCTGTATCTTGACACAATGGTCTTTTTTCACTTTTTGCAATATCTGCATTTTCTAAAATTTGTCTTAAAACCTCTTTAGATACTGGAGATTTTTCCTCTTCCATAGCTTTTTGTAAAGCATCATAAGCATCTTGTGGAAGATCAGTTCCACAATGTACGATGATATCTCTTACAGCTTTTACTACATCATTAAATTCTATAACTCTCATAGTAGCTCCTTTTTTAATTATCTTTGATAAAAATTATTTGCATAAAGTGCATCGATTAGCTCAATAACACTTCCAACTGATTTAGCAAATTTTCTATCTTGATCATCATTTAGATTTGCTTCGATCACTTTTTCAGCGCCTGCTGCACCAATCATTACAGGAACACCACTTACTGTATTTTTATATCCATACTCTCCATCAAGCATTACGCTACATGGATAGATTTGTTTTGTATCACTGAGAACTGCTTCAGCCATAAGTGATGCTGCTTTTGCAGGGGCATAATATGCACTACCATCTTTAAGTAATCCAACGATTTCAGCTCCACCTTTTTTTGTTTTTTCTACGATTTCATGAATCTCTTCCCATGAAAGAAGATCAGTCAACGGAACCCCAGCAACTGTTGAAAATCTTGGAAGCGGAACCATATCATCTCCATGTCCACCCATTACAGAACATCTAATCTGTCCAGCTCCATATTGAAGTTTTTCATACACAAAGTGAGCCATTCTTGCACTATCTAAGATACCAGCCATCCCAAGAACTCTATTTCGTGGCCAACCAGATTCTTTAAGTGCAACATAAACCATTGCATCAAGTGGATTTGAAACAGGGATAATAATAGCATTTGGAGAATACTTCACAACATCTTTCATTACATTTCTCATCATCTCTGCATTTTTGATCAATAGGTCATCTCTACTCATTCCTGGAAGTCTTGGAGCACCAGCAGCGATTACCACAACATCACAATCTGTTAGATCTTCAGGTTTTTCAGCATGTTTTACGACAGTGTGTTTTCTTGCTGCTTGAACTGCTTGAGACATATCAAGTGCTAAACCTTTTGCTTTACTTGGGTTGCTACTTGATCTTAAAATCACTTCATGACAAGCACCATTCATAGCTAAGATATACGCACAAGTTGAACCAACATTTCCAATTCCTACAATTCCTACTCTTTTTCCTCTCACATTGACTCCTTAATCTAGACTTTTGTTTTAACTATAATACTACAACGATTATATATTAAAACGATTAAAGATTGAAGTTTTTCCCTACAATCCTTAATTGTTTTAACCCTAAAACTACAAAAAGTTACAAGAGGTAATAAAACGTCTTATAACTTTTGTTAATATCTGATAGTGTATATTAGATATTGTTGATAATATTGTTTAAAGTAGCAGATGGTCTCATCGCTTTTTCTGCTAACTCATCATTTGGATGGAAGTATCCACCAATGTTTTGTGGTTTCCCTTCAACAGCCATCAACTCTTCCATAATTTTAGCTTCATTTTCTTCTAAAGCTTTTGCTACTGGAGCAAATTTAGCAGCTAACTCTGCATCGCTTCCATTTGCAAGTGCTTTTGCCCAGTATTGAGCAACATAGAAGTGTGATGCTTTGTTATCTGGCTCTCCTGCTTTTCTACCTGGCTCTTTTGAGTTATCAAGGTAACCGTTGTTTGCAATATCAAGTGCAGCAGTTACAGCTTTGATTTTTGCATCATTGTGTTTGTGTCCTAAGAATCTTAAAGACTCAGCAAGTGCTAAAAATTCCCCTAAAGAATCCCATCTTAAATGTCCTTCTTTTAAGAATTGATCAACATGTTTAGGAGCAGATCCACCCGCACCAGTTTCATATAATCCTCCACCTGCAAGTAATGGAACAATAGATAACATTTTAGCAGATGTTCCAAGCTCAAGGATTGGATACATATCTGTTAAGTGGTCTCTTAAAACATTTCCTGTTACAGCGATAGTATTCAATCCTTGTCTAATTCTTGTGTTTGTAAATCTTGTAGCATCTGTTACATTCATAAATTGGATATCTAAACCAGTTGTATCAAGCTCTGCTAAATATTTGTTAACTTTTTTGATAAGTTCAGCATCGTGAGCTCTAGCAGCATCAAGCCAGAATACTGCTGGAATTCCTTCTTGTCTTGTTCTTTCAACTGTTAATCTAACCCAGTCTTTAATTGGAATATCTTTAGCTCTACTCATTCTCCAGATATCACCAGCTTCACATTCAAAAGACATTAATACTGTTCCATCTTCTGCAGTTACAGTTACAGTTCCAGCTTCACCTAATTCAAATGTAGTTGGATGTGAACCATACTCTTCAGCTTTTTGAGCCATAAGACCAATATTTTGCATTGTTCCCATAGTTGTTACATCATATTGACCATGTTTTACACAATCAGCTACCATTTCAGCATGGAACATTCCATAAGTTGAATCTGGAATAACAGCAATAGTTTCAAGTGCAGCACCTGTTCTATCCCATTGTTTTCCACCTTCTCTTACAACAACTGGCATAGATGCATCGATGATGATATCATTTGGTGCATTGAAGTTTGTTGTTCCTTTATCAGAATCAACCATAGCAATTTTTGGAGCATCAGCATCAACTACAGCTTGGAATGCAGCTTTGATCTCTGCTTCTTGTGCATGACCTTTGATTTTTTTCTCTAAATCAGACATACCTAAGTTTGGATTTACTCCAACTTCTTTGAAAGTTGCTGCATATTTTGTAAATACAGATTCAAAGAAGATCTCAAATGCATGACCAAACATAATTGGATCAGAGATTTTCATCATTGTTGCTTTTAAGTGTACAGACCAGATAAGTCCTTTTGCTTTTGCTTCCTCGATTGTTTTTTTATAAAATGCTCTTAAAGCAGAAATAGACATAAATGTACCATCTAAAACTTCATCTGCAACCGCATTGATTGTTTTTAATTCTTTACCATTTAATGCAATAGTAACTTTTTGATCTTTATCAACTGTTACAGATTTCTCATTTCCATAGAAATCACCTTTCCCTTCCATATGTGCAACATAAGCTTTTGAATCAGTTGCAAATGCTCTTAATTTGTGTGGATTTTTTTTAGCGAAGTTTTTAACAGCAACCGCTGCTCTTCTATCACTATTTCCTTCTCTAAGAACTGGATTAACAGCTGAACCTAAACAAGTGCTATATTTAGCTTGAATTGCTTCTTCTTCTGCATTTGCTGGATTTTCTGGATAATTAGGAATATCATACCCTTGAGATTGTAATTCTGCGATACAATCTTTTAATTGCCCAACTGAAGCAGAGATATTTGGAAGTTTGATAATATTTGCATCTGGTTGCACACATAGTTCACCAAGTTTTGATAATTCATCTTCAGCTAGACCCATTGTAGCTAAAACTCTTCCTGCAAGTGAGATATCACTAAGAACCACTTCTACATTTGCTGCTTTTGTAAAAGCATTTACGATAGGTAATAAAGAATAAGTTGCTAAAGCTGGAGCTTCGTCGATTTTTGACCAAATGATTTTTGCTGACATTGTTTGTTTCCTTTTTGTATGTTTTAATGTAGGTGAATTCTAGCATTAAAATTACTCGAATCATTTAAAAAGTAACAAATATTTTTTTAGGATTTTGTAATATGTTTCAAATTGATACATAAAGAAAAAAGTCAAATTGTAAGAATATCGAAAAAATAGTGATTCTTCTAAATATTTTTCCACAACTCTTTTGTTTGATTTTGTTGTTTATTCTCTTTTTTAGGTGTCTCTTTGTGTAACTTATCGTAAACCTTTTTATCATTTGAAGGTTTTTGTTTAGAACTATTTTCAGGTATTTTTGCTGGTTTTTGTTTTGGATCAAACTCGTTTTTTACGTTTTGGGGTTTATTGTTTTTCTCTTTTTCTAAAGGGATTTTATTCTCTTTTGTTTTGTTCGTGTTCTCTTTATTTGTATCATTTGCTTTTTCTATTTTTTTTGTAGTGACAACCTCTTGAATATTTGCTTTATGGCTATCATAATTTGTAGCAAATGAGTGTCCTTTACCTGTAATGTTTTTCATAAAAAAGAGATAACTGTTTTTAGCAGGGAAAAGGGCAGCCTTGATCGCTGAAAATTCTACTGCACATATAGGATCAGTAGGGATCCCTCCAAATTTGTATGTATTGTATGAAGACTCATCATTTGCGATCATTGTAGGTGTTACTCGTGTATGTGAAAATTCACCATAATTGAGTGTTCCATCCATTTGGAGCCTCATTTTTTTTGCTAATCTATTATAGATAACTCCTGATACTTGTGTCATCTCCTCTTTTGATCCTGATTCTTTTTGTACAATTGAAGCGATTGTAATATATCTATACCACTCATCTTTATTATATTTTCCAAAAATCTTCATACTATATTTTTGATATTCCTCTTCAGTATATTGAAAAAGATATTTAAGGACATCTCTTGGATTCATCCCTATTGGAAGATTGTATGTTTGTGCCATAATGTTCCCATCTTTTTTGTAGGCAAGCTCATAGTAAACTTTAAATAACTCATCTTTTGGAAGTTTTAGTTTTTGAGACAATTCATTTAAAAAGAAATAATATGTTTCCCCTGGTATCAATACAACAGTTGCAAGTGCAGCTTTTGATGTTGCTATTTTATATAGAAAGTCAAGTTTCGTAATCTTTCCAACTTCACTTCGTTTCCCCATATCAACCCAACCACTTTGAGGATAACCAATAAAAAAGAGTGTAACTCGATCTATAAAGTTAAGGCTATATCCATTTTGATTTAGGTAAGATATTGCATTAGATGTTGAACCTTTTGGTATATACACAACTCTTTTTGAATCCATAGGCAAGGTTAAATAGTAAAAAATGGTAACAAAGATCACAAGGGTAACTTCCATAGTGTTCAAAAGTATAATCTTTCTACTTGAATTTTTGATATTGTCAATAATGGTATTTATCTTTGCTTTAATGTATGGTATCAAACTGAATAATCTTTCTTTTAATGATATAAATATTGGCGCATTGTATTTAAAATATGATAAAAAACTCTTTGTGCATTTAGATCACTTTGATCTTGATGGTAAAAAGCTAGATTGTAATGTTTCATTAAGTTATGAAGATGGGAAATATGGTGCAGATATTCAACATTTTTATTACCATAATTTAGAGATGAATTTTAGTGGTAAAGTGACTCTTACAAGTGATGAACTAGATCAACTAATGGGTGGTGAAAAAAAAGATATTACAATCAATAATGCATTTGTTATTTTTGATCAAACTATCAAACCAGTGCTTGCAGAAAAATTGTATTTAGATTTTCAAAAAGATCTAAAGGTGCGTTTTTTGCATCCTACACTTGATAGTGTTAAACTAGATAACTCAACGATAGATATTGTAGATTTAGCAACAAGCGGTGTTTTAAAAGTTTTTCTTGATATCGATAATATGCTTGATATTAGAGTACTCAAAGTACTTGGTAGTTATGAAGTGGAACTTCCACTCAAGCAAGTGGGCGGGAAAACGCATACTTTAGTTTATATTGATATCCCTTTTTCAAGTGATAAAGGTATTGATATCAGGGCAAAAGCAAAAGTGCAAGATGGTGTGATAACAATTGGTGATAATGGCCTTAATATAAAACATACCCCACCAAATCCAAATTCAAAAACGAAAGTGCGAGTTGAGGTGGAACTTGTAAATAATAGTGTTGTGATGGATGATATAACATTCAAATCAGATAGACTTTTTGTATTATATGAAAATAAAACAGTAAGTGTATCTTCTAATCAAAATAAACTATCACAAAAAAATCAACTCTTAGCGACGGTTCAGAACATCAATGCAAAACTTAAAAATAATCTTTTGGAATATGGAGTTGATATTAAAGATCCAAAAGAGAACTTTGTAACAGTTGTGGGTGAAACGAATTTAGACAAACAAACAACAAGTGGTGAGCTCTTTTTAAATCATGTAGGATATAAAGATAAAGTAACTATTAACAACGAGCAAATACGATTTTCAATACAACATAAACCACTCAATGTGAAACTCAATGGTGATTTTAATCTTGATTTGCAACTTGAGAATAATCTCTCTAAAAAACTCGCTTTTGAAAACTTCCAAGCTGGTTTTGCAAATAATCTTTTAGAACTACAAACTAATCTTTATGAGGGAAACAATTCACTTACTATTCATAATTTTACTTCACTTGAAGATAATATTACGCATGGGAATCTTTTTATCAATAGATTTACTCATGAAGATTTAGTTTCTATGCAAGATCAAAAAATCGATTATGAACTTAATCATGCTCCACTTGATGTGACAATTACTTCAAATTTGGGCTTAAAAATAAAAAATAGAGATCTAAGTTTTGAAAATTTCAATCTTCATTTTGCAAATAATATTGTTTCACTCAAAACAAATCTTAAAGAGGGTAACAATACTCTATCGATCGATAATCTAACAAATTTAGATCAAAACATTACCGAAGGAACTGTTTATCTTCACCATATCTTGCATGATAATCTTATAAGAATCGAAAATGAAAAGATCAATTATAAAGTGAAACACGATCCATTAGTAGCAACAGTTGTAGCTAATCTTGATCTTTATTTGAACAATAAAGATACAAATAGAGAGAAAAAAATCAGATTAGAGAGCCTATTTGGAAGATTTGAAGATGATCATATTTTTTTAGATACTAATATAGTAGAGGGAAAAAATAGTTTAAAATTACACAATCAAACAAATCTCACACAAGAACTCTCTTTTGGTGAAGTAACGATCAATAGATTTCAACATGAAAATATTGTTGTACTGGAAAATCAGCATATCAATTATGATATAAAACATAATCCATTAAATATTAATCTTTTGAGTGATCTGTCATTAAACTTGCTTGCACAAGATCAAAATAGCACCGATAAAAAGATAGATTTAAAAGGTTTCAATTTTCATTACAACGATAAAAATATAATCGATCTAAAAACAAATATTGATGAAGGAAATAGTTCTTTTTATCTAACAAATACTACAAATCTTGATAAAAATAGCTCAGCTGGGACGCTCATCATCAAAGCATTTAGTTATGAGCCATTTATTAATCTTACAAATGAGTATCTCAAATACAATGTAGATTTTAGTAACGGAATCAAGGTTGATGTGCCAACATATCTACTCAAATATCAAAAAAATCAAAACAATAAACAAACACTTACAATTGATAAATTAAATTATCTCTTAGGAAAAACAACATTTATAAAAGATAAAAAAATTGATTCTGGAAAGTTCCATCTTACAACGCCAAATGACTTTAAAGATATGACAATTATTATTAATGATCTTGGTGTTGATATCAATACAACAATCTTAAGAGATAAAAATACAACAGATTCAAATCTCACCCAAGAGGTTCATGATACAAATACAACATCAAAAGAGCTTCCAAAAATAGCGCTAAAAATGTTTAATAGCAAACTCAATGTTGATGGATACGACCTCAATTCTTCTATGATCTATCTGAATACAAATAAACAACATGTTGATCTACAATACTTTCCAACTGATGAAAATGCAACGATCAAATTTACAAAAGATGGAGATATTATCAGTTTAAAAGTAAAAGATTTGAGTGAAAAATTTGTAGAAAATTTCGCTAGAAAAGATATATTGGATGGTGGAGCTTTTAGTGTTGATATCGATGGAAACAAAACAGATCTTTATGGTGGAGTATTTGTTAAGGGGACAACGATTAAAAACGTGCAGATTTTAAATAATCTAATCACATTTATTAATACAACTCCAGCTATTATTAATCCAATATTAGCTCTTCCTACTCTTTTTAGATTGGGCGAAACAGATTTTGATATGACAGGGTATCCTGTTTTAAATGGGCATCTAAAATTTGATTATAGATATAAAGATCAAATGTTAGTGTTGCCATCTTTTTACACAAAAAGTAAGATGATGGATTTTAAAGGTCAAGGATATGTAGATATTGGTAACAAAAAACAAGAGATAGGTCTAGATGTGATATTTTTAAAAGATTACTCTAAATTTTTCAATCATATCCCAATAATAGGATATATTATCACAGGGGATGATGGAAACTTTATGACAAATATCGATATCAATGGTACATTTGATGAGCCTGATTTTACAACTCACACAGTTGAAAATGCCGCACAAGGTGTTGTAAATATCATAAAACGTACAATAACACTTCCATTTTTACCATTTATGGATGATACGAAAAAAGAAGAGAATAATGAAAGTGTCCCAACAAACGAGAATAAAATAGAAAAAATAACAAACAAAGAAGAAGGAAATTGATGGATAATATCTATGCGTTAAATATAGAAAGAGCAGTTTTAAGCTCAATATTTTTTAGTCCAGAGGTGATAGAAGATCTACTTGGGATTTTAAAACCAAAAGATTTTTATCTCCCAGCTCATAAAAAAATATTTGAAGCGATGGAGCAACTCAATAGCCAAGATTTGCCAATTGATGAGGAGTTTATAAGAAGAAGAGTTGATAGCAAAGAGGTAGATGATAGTGTTTTAATCGAGATACTCTCAGCAAATGCTATCACAAATACTTTAGCGTATGCAAAAGAGATAAAAGACGCAAGTGTGAAAAGAGAGCTTATCTCTTTGGCAACAGAGATAAAAAAAGTAACAATCGAAGATGAATTACCTGCTACAGAAGCTGTTGATTATGTACAAAATGCTCTTTATAAAATCACAACAGATAGTGCAAGCAGTGAACTTAAAAATATGTATCAAATCACAACAGATACACTTTTACATATGGAAGAGATGAAAAAAAGAGGGAATGCTTATTTAATAGGTGAGACAACTGGATTTGACGCACTTGATCGAAGAACAACAGGGTTTAATAATGGAGACCTTGTTATCATCGCTGCTCGTCCTGCTATGGGGAAAACATCTTTTGTACTTAATACCGCACTCCAAAATATTGAAAGAAATACTGGCGTGATCTTCTTTTCTTTAGAGATGCCAGCAGAACAACTTATGATGAGACTTATCAGTATCAAAACAAGAATCCCACTCCAAAATGTAAGAAAAGGGGATTTGGACGATAAGCAATGGAGCACGATCACAAAAGCTTTTGATGATCTTAATAAAAAGAAACTTTTTGTTGATGATAGTGGAAGTGTCAATATAAACCAACTCAGGGCAAGGGTTCGAAAAATTGCTGGAAATAAAGAGAATAATATCAAAATGGTTATCATCGATTATCTTCAACTTATGCAAGGGACAGGTGGAAAAGATAGACACTTGGAAGTTTCAGAAATCAGTAGAGGACTTAAAATGTTAGCAAGAGAGATGGGAGTCCCTATCTTAGCACTTTCTCAGCTCAATAGGGGATTAGAAAGCAGACCAGATAAACGGCCAATGCTTAGTGACATCAGAGAATCAGGATCAATCGAGCAAGATGCCGATATCATCATGTTTGTTTATAGAGATGATGTCTATAAAGAAAGAGATGAAGCACGAAAAGAGAAAGAAGCGAAAGATAAAGGGGATAGCTATAAAAGTACTTTTATCAATAAGCCAATAGAAGAAGCGGAAATCATCATTGGAAAACAAAGAAATGGACCAGTAGGAACAGTGAAACTTGACTTTCATAAAGAGCTTACGATGTTTGTTGATAAAGATAATCCAAATAAGAGTGCGCCTATAGTTACAACTTATGATAGTGTAGCGGATGCTGAAATCGATACAATAGTAGAGATCCCAGATATATAATAGTATGAAGAGAAAAATAGTTGAAAGATATGATTTAAGCGATAATGGTGAAGTGATTATTAAAATTTCATCTTCAAAAGTTGAAGATCTCTATAGTCAGTTTGATAAAAGATCCTCGTTTTCAAAAAAAGATTTAGATCCTGAACTTGTCTCATATATTATAGATAGTGTAACAGAGATTGGAAAAGAGAAGTTTTATTTAGAATTTTATTTTGATGAGGTGATCGATCAAACACTCCATGAAAAATTGCAAAATAGTATAAAAAATTATTTTGAGTATCTCCAAGATTTGAAAAAAAAGATGATGAGAGAGGAGATCAAAAATAGTTTTATTTTTTTAATCATTGGATTATTTTTCACAACAATCTCTATCTTTATTGGAGAAAATGAAAACTTTTGGGTAAAGATACTCTCTGAAGGATTTTTAGTAGCTGGTTGGGTTTCTTTATGGGAAGTCTTAGCAACCCTTCTTATTAAATGGCTTCCCCTTACAAAAAAACTCAAACTCTATAAAAAAATCTCTGATTGCAAAATAGTATTTGCAACTCATCCATAAGAAAAGGATCTCAATGTCATTTGAATCATTTGGATTTTCGAATCCAATTTTAAAAGCGCTCAAGAAAAATAAATTTACTACTCCAACAAATATCCAAAATTTAGTTATTCCCCAAATTTTGCAGGGTGGAGATATCATAGCCAAAGCACAAACAGGAAGTGGAAAAACTGCTAGTTTTGTTTTGCCCATATTGGAAAAATTGTTTCATTCAAGAACAACAAAAAAACAAAAAATC
Source organism: uncultured Arcobacter sp. (assembly GCA_937860115.1). GTDB lineage: Bacteria > Campylobacterota > Campylobacteria > Campylobacterales > Arcobacteraceae > CAIJNA01. The sequence goes on from CALMBI010000091.1 coordinate 38,386, forward strand.
AAAGTATTAGCATTAACCCCAACAAGAGAATTAACACTTCAAGTGGCTCAAACTTTTTCAATTTTTAGTGAATTTTTTGAAGAGAAACTAAAAATTGTTACAGTGATTGGTGGGCAAAGTTTAGGTGATCAATTATTAGATATCCAAAAAGGGTGTGATATTGTAGTTGCAACATCTGGAAGGTTATTAGAGATTATCCAAAAACGTCAAATTGATCTTCGATCTTTAGACTTTTTTGTTTTAGATGAAGCTGATAAGATGCTTAATCTTGGATTTGCAAATGAACTTGATCTCATACTGCAAGAGATACCTAAAAAAAGAGAAAATTTACTATTTTCTGCTACATATCCACAAAAAGTACAAGATATAGTCTCAAAAATCACACAAAATGGAAAAAATATATCAATTGAATCTGAAAATAGGGCAGTTGAAACTATTATACAAAGAGCTATTTTTGCACCAAAAGAGAAAAGAAGCCCATTACTCCAAAAATTGATACGGGAGAATAGATACAAAAAAGTATTGGTTTTTATGGCAAATAAAAGAGCGAGTGACAATATAGCTGCTAAATTTAGAAAATATGGTTTTAGTGTAGAATCTTTCCATGGTGATCTTGATCAGCAAGAGAGAATTTTGACACTAGAGGATTTTAAAAATGCAACTATACAAATTCTTTTTTCAACAGATATTGCAAGTAGGGGGCTCCATATAGATGATATTGATTGTGTAATCAATTTTGATCTCCCACGAAGTGCAGATGACTATATCCATAGAATTGGGAGAACTGCTCGTGCTGGGAAAGATGGTATAGCTATCTCATTTATTGATAATGAATCATTATCTCACTTTAAATTGATCCAAAAAAGATCAAATACAACTATCCAATTAGAAATAATTGAAGGTTTTGAATTAGCGTTTGAAGAGCAAAAAAAACAAAAAGGGGAAGAGCCAATCAAAGGGAAAAGAAAAAGTAAAAAGGACAAACTAAGAGAAGCTGAAACAAAAACAAAGTGAAAATCACTTCGTAATAAGTGGTTCACCTTTGATTTTTTTTGGTTCTGCTTTATCTTTTAATTTATATCCAAATCCATAAATATTTTCAATTATATCATATGGAATTTTGTGTCTTAGTCTTTTGATAATTGATTTAATACTATCGATTGAGAAATCTTTCTCTTTTTTTCCATTTGTTTCATTGTTGAGAAGTTTAAAAATATCTAAACTTGAAAACGTATGTTGTGGATTATTGATCAATAGATCCATAATCATAATTTGATTATAGGAAAGTTTGATATTATCCCCTTTAAATTTGAGCTCTTTTGTATCTTTATGCCAAATAAGTTCCTCATCAAGTGTGTAGTTATTGTCAATTGGATCTTTTGCTACATGTTGCAACAATGTATCCATTAAAACTTCAGTGATTTGTTTTGTCGTAAAAGGTTTTTGGATAAATTTAGAGATACCAAGATTGATAAAACTTATAAGATCATCTGTTTCACTATATGCTGAAGTTACGATGATTTTTTGATCCCTATTGATACTAAAAATTTTTTTTACCAAAGCTACACCGTCTAGGTTTGGCATTTTTATATCTGTGATCACAAGGTCATAATATAAGTTTTTTGTTTTTTTATAATCTTCATATTTTTTGAGTGCCTCTAACCCATCATTTGCTACATCTATCCTTTTGAAAAAGTTATTAAAAAGGATTTTTGATTTGTTTTGTAATACAAGATCATCCTCAACGTAGAGTACTTTTAACTTTTTTGAAATGTGATACATTTTTTTCATTTTATTTAAATCAAGCATATTTTTTCCTTGGTTGGTATTTACTTTTTGGAAGTGTACTCTTAAAAAGTGGCCAAATGTGTCACTTTTTTATTTTGAGCAAAAAAAATTGTAAATTTTTCAAAAAAATCCACCTGACACTTTTGGACACTTTTTTAGTGTATAGTTCATCTATGAATATAAAAATCGATTTAAAAGAGATGATAGAAACCGCTAAAAAGATAAACCTTCTTTATGTTGAAGATGATGAGATAGTTAGAACTAAGACTGGTTCATTGTTACGATTATTGTTTCAAAATATTGATATAGCACAAAATGGAGAGGAGGGGCTCATGAAGTATCAATAAAACTTTGGAACTAATAAGCATTTTAATCTAATAATAACCGATATTAATATGCCAAAAATGGATGGGTTTGAATTAAGTAAAAAAGTATTATCATTAGAGCCTAATCAAAAAATAGTTATAGTTACAGCATATAATGATGCAGATAAATTAGAAGCATTAGAGAATTTAGGATTAGAAAACTTTCTTCATAAACCGCTCAAAGAGGATCAGCTTTTGGAGATTATGAACAAAGTGGTACACCAAATTGTGCTAAATAATTCTAAAGAGCAGGAAAACAAATTATGGATATGAATAACCTCAAGGATGTTGTAGGAAAATATAAAGTACTCTATGTAGAAGATGATGAGACTGTACTTTCAAAAGTCTCAAGGATGTTTAGAGAGATTTTTAAAGTTGTAGATACAGCGACCAATGGTATTGAAGGGTTAGAACAATATAAAAAATACTATCAACAAAATAATTTTCATTATGATATAGTTATTACTGATATTAATATGCCAAAAATGAATGGTGTGGAGCTCTCTAAAGAGATTAGAAAAATTTCTCCTCATCAAGAGATTTTTATTATCTCAGCTCATAATGAATCAAATATCTTACAAGAACTTATCAACATAGGTGTAAGTACTTTTATCCACAAACCTATCAAATTTGATGACCTCTTAAAATCAATTCTTAAAATTCATAGTTCTTTGCAAACCACAAAATAAAAAGATGAAAAAACAGATGAGATTATGAAGCTCAATCATGAGATTGATGGGGTACTTAATGGTTATGACTCTTTAGTTATGGCTTCAAGAACAGATGCGCAAGGTGTGATCACATATGTGAGTAAGGCTTTTGAAAAAATTTCAGGGTATACAAAAGAGGAGCTCATCGGTAAAAACCATAGCATTATGAGACATGAAGACTCAAAAGATGATTTTTTTAACTACCTTTGGAGCACGATAAAAAGTGGAAAGATCTGGAAAGGTAAAATAAAAAATAAAGCAAAAAATGGTACAAGTAATTGGACAAAAATGTCTATTGCTCCATATTATGATAAAGATGGAAATCTTTTAGGATATAACTTTATTAGAGAAGATATCACAGCAAAAGAAAAAGCAAAAGAGCTCCATAAAAAGGTAAATATTCTTTTAAGAAATGCAATAGATGGCTATCTCCTTATTGATCAAAATATGATTATTGAGACTGGATATTCAGATATTTGTATCCAATTTTTCAAAAAACATTATCTTAATGGATTAAAAATAACAGATGTTTTGTTTCATGAAAATGATCTCAAAGGAAAGAATACTTTTGCTCAAGGGATCGAAGCTATTTTTGGAACAGATGATAAATTTAAAAAAGAGGTATTGTCTTCGTTATTGCCAACAGAAACTGCCGTGAATGATAAGCATTTTAAAATCTCATATAAAATAATAGATGATTTTCATATTATGGTTATCATTAGAGATGTCTCAGAAGAGATCTATTTACAAAACCAATTGGAAGAACAAAACAAAAGACAAAAAATGATTATTCAGATTGTCTCAAATATTAATGATTTTGTTGAGCTAAAAAATTCTTTTGAGTTTTTTATAGAAAAAATCTATAAAGAGAATAGTTTTAATGAGATAGATCTTCGTGACAATGGTAGAGATATTTTAAGAGAACTTCATACGTTTAAAGGAATTTTTGCACAATTATTTTTATGTGAAACACCTGATGCGATACACCATTTAGAAACAAAAGTGATTGATCTTATCAGAACAAAACAAAATGAAGCGGTTGTAGATGATAGTGAAAATATTAAAACAAAATTTGCTTATGATATGGAAACATTTGATCAAATTATTGGAAGGCATTTTATCACCGAACAACTCAAAATTGAACAAAAATTTGAAGTGTGTACAGATCTTAAACAACAACTTACCGATCTTATTTTAAATCCAATCAATACTAATTATAAAGTGCAATCGATCATCTCTGAACTTGATTATCTCTCATATATTTCGATTTATGAAATATTAGAAAAACATGTTGAATATGTGCAGTATTTAGCCGAATTCCTTCATAAACCAGTTGCTTCACTTAAAATTTATGGGGATAAATATGTATTGGTTCCACCAGAATTTAGAAATTTTTTGAAAAATCTATTGCATCTTTATAAAAATTCAGTAGATCATGGGATCGAAGATGTTGATACAATTACAGGTCAAAATGGACATTATGAACTCAATATTGTATGTGAATATTTTCACAAAGATAACTTTTTTTATCTTAATATTTATGATGATGGGATAGGTGTTGATACGCAAAAACTTCTCAACAAAGCCTTAGAAAAAGAGCTTATCACTTTTGAAGAGAGTCAAAAATTGACTGATGTTGAAAAACTCGAACTTCTTTTTTTAGATGGTTTAAGTACAAAAGATGTTGCAAATGAGATCTCAGGTCGTGGTGTAGGGATGGCTGCTTTAAAACAATCATGTCAAGAGCTTGGAGGTGTTGTAGAGGTTGCGAATAAACCAAATGAGGGGCTTTCATTTTCATTTAAAATCCCAATAAGATCAAAAATAAATTATGACCAAAGTAATCAAAATCTTGTTGAATTGATGTCTATTTTGGAAGTTGTTTCAAAAAAAATAACACTCTTTTTTGATAAAGATCTAAAGATGAATATTTTAGATGTGAGATATGTAAATGACGTAAATCTTGATGATAAGGTCCATTCTATTATTCATCTAAATGATAAAGTAACTATCTCATTTAGTTACACAAAAAATATTATCAAAAAGTATAAAGATATCTTTTTGGCTGATCTATTTTTAACAGAAAAAGATTTTGAAGATTCTATTTTTGATCTTTCAAATGAGATATTAAATACTTTAGTAGGGCTATCGATTCAAGATCTAGAAACAAAAATGGATACACTACTCTCTATTCCACAAACGATCACAAATGAAGAATTACATCAATTGATGAATGAAAAATCAACGAAAATTGTAACAATGCTCATACAAACAGATTATGGAAATCTTGTGTGTAAAACAATTCAAAAAGTGTAAATTAAAAAAGAAAGTAAAATAAAATTATGAATGAAGATCAATTAATAGATAAATATACAAGTGATAGAGAGTTGCTAGAACTTATTACAGAAGCAACTCAAGATGGTTTATGGGATTGGGATGTGACTAATAACAATGTGTTTTTTTCAACTCATTGGAAAAAAATGATTGGTTATGAAGATGATGAAATAGAGAATAATTTCAATGAATGGCTTAAACGTGTTCATCCAGATGATGTAGAAAAAGCTATGGAGTGTGTTGAAAATTATGTCAATGGAAGAATCGATACATATGAAAATGTTCATAGATTGCAACATAAAGATGGACATTGGGTATGGGTGCTTGATAGAGGAAAAGGGAAATTTGTAAATGGAAAAGTAATAAGAATGGTTGGTTTCCATACTGATATTACTGAACAAAAAGATCTTGAATATCAATTAGAACTGAAAGTACATGATGAGATCGAAAAAAACAAACAAAAAGATGATATGCTCAAACAACAAAGTGGTCTAGCTCAAATGGGTGAAATGATCTCTATGATTGCTCATCAGTGGAGACAACCATTAGCTTCTATCGCTTCTATTGCAGTGACAATCAAAATCAAAATGGCACTAGCTTCATTTGATACTTCAAATCAAAAAGGTTTAGATGAATTTATGGAATATCTCAATACTGAAATAGATGATATTGAAAATCTAGTACAGATGCTTACAAGCACTATTGATGATTTTAGAAATTTTTATAAGCCAGATAAAGAGGTAGCTCATATCACTATAGAATCTCCAATAAAAAAAGTTTTATCTATCTTAAAACCACAAATAGAACAACAAATTGTAGAGGTGTCATTGGAATATTTATCTACTAGAACAATAGATATTTATGAAAATGAGATTTTGCAGGTTATTTTAAATATCGTAAAAAATGCACTTGATAACTTTAAAGAAAGAGATACACAAAATCCAAGGATCCATATCAAAACAGAAGATATTTTTGGAAAAGTGATTGTATCAATTTGTGATAATGGTGGTGGGATCAGTGAAGATATTATAGGATTTATTTTTGATCCATATTTTTCTACAAAAGATAACAAAAATGGTACAGGACTGGGCCTTTATATGTCAAAAACAATTATCGAACAACACCATAAAGGGAAACTCAGTGTCCAAAATAAAAACGATGGTGTATGTTTTCATATAATTTTGGAAAAACAATGAAAAAAAGATCCTTTTTTTGGATGCAAAATAAGTATATTTTTACCTTTTTAATCCCTATAGCCTTTTTTTTAAGTGTTGTTATTGCTCTTTTTCAATATAAAAATGAAAAAATGGCTTAATGAAAAAAATGGGTTGCTGAATTATTATTTTTTATTATAGTTGCTTA
>CALMBI010000092.1 GCA_937860115.1 uncultured Arcobacter sp.
TGATAGAATAAAAAAAGAGTGGAACCGATAAAATAGGTAATTAAAACTTATATATTTTGTATATATTTAATTAGTTTTTATTATATATACATTTTGTAAGTTATAAATAGCTCTTTAAATGCCTATTTTAACCACAAAATAGGAATTGCTAATTTTGATAAATGTATACAGAAATCTGAATGAAAGGTTAGAATGACAAATCAAAAACTAAAAGATGAAGATCTTCGTTATATCTTTCATCCTTGTACACAAATGAAAGACCATGAGAGACTCCCTCTTATTCCTATTAAAAAAGCTTACGGGGTTTATGTAGAAGATTTTGATGGGAATGTTTATATAGATGGAATAAGCTCATGGTGGGTAAATACTTTAGGACATAGTAATAGCTATATCAATGAAAAGATCAAAGAACAACTTGATACTTTAGAACATGTTTTACTTGCTGGATTTACTCATCAGCCAGCAGTTAATTTGGCTAAAAAATTGGTAGAGATTACTCCAAATGGACTTGATAAAGTATTTTTTGCAGATAATGGAAGTAGTGGGATAGAGGTGGCACTTAAGATGGCTTATCACTATTTTTCAAATAAAGGGGAGAAGCGAAAATATTTTGTCTCTTTAGAAAATTCATATCATGGTGAAACAATAGGGGCTCTTAGTGTAAGTGATATGGGCCTTTATAAAGATATTTATAATCCAATATTAATAGAGACATTAAGAGCAAAATCTCCCAAAAGCCAAACTATACAAGGGGCTCAAATCGCACTTGAAGATATGGAAAAGGTTTTAAAAACCAATAAAGAAAATATAATTGCTGTGATTGTAGAACCTTTGATTCAGTGTGCAGGGCTTATGAATATGTATCATAGTGATTATTTAGTTGGTTTAAGAGAACTTTGTGATACTTATGGGGTATTTTTGATCGCTGATGAGGTTGCTGTTGGTTTTGGAAGAACAGGGAAGCTTTTTGCTTGTGAGTGGGCTGGAATCACACCAGATTTTATGATCTTAAGTAAAGGACTCACAGCTGGATATTTGCCACTAAGCGTTGTGATGCTTACAAATAAGATCTATGATGCTTTTTATTGTGACTATGATCCACAAGGGGTAAGATCTTTTCTTCACTCACATAGTTATACGGGAAATCCACTATCCGCTACTGCAGCACTTGCAGGAATAGAATTTTTAGAACAAGAGGATATTATAAAAAAGAATAAAAGGTCTATAAGTCTTATCAAAGAACAACTTAAAAGATTAGAAGCTTTTGATTGTATCGATCATATTAGACAGCAAGGGATGGTATCTGCTTTTGATATCATTGGATATCTTCCTGAGGATAGAATAGGTGTGGAGTTTTATCAACTTGCTTTAGAGCGAGGTGTAATTTTACGACCACTTGCAAATATAATCTATTTCATGCCCCCTTATGTGATTACACAAGAGGAGATAATACGTGTTTTTGATGTTATT
>CALMBI010000093.1 GCA_937860115.1 uncultured Arcobacter sp.
ATAGTATCGAGCTTTGCTTAAGTTTTCAGCAACCCATTTTTTTCATTAAGCCTGAAAAAATCACTTTTAACCCATCTTTCACTATAATCTCTTCATGACCACAATTTTTAAAAATCAAAGTTTCAAAAAAGTAAATATTTTAGGATTTATTTTAGTTATTGTTATGCTAGTCATATTTGTAAGTGTAGTAGCATTTAATAGTTATAATCAATACAAAAAAGATATTGAACAACTCGAGAGTGAATATCTAATTACACAAAAAAATTTCATTAAAAACGAAACACTAAGAGCTTGGAGATTTATTGATTATAAATATAAAAATGAAAAAAATAAACCAAGAGAAGTTTTACAAGCTGAAATAGCAGAGGTTATAGAAAACATGAGAAATGAAGGGGATGGCACAGGATATGTTTTCATCTACACTTTTGATGGGATAAATATCGCTGATCCTATTTTAAAACAAAACAGTGGTAAAAATCTTCTTGATTTCAAAGACCTCAATGGCAAAAGAGTGATCTATGAGCTAATACAAGTATCAAAACATAAAGATGGTGGATATGTGGATTATCTTTGGAATAAACCTACAACTAATCAACCAGCACCGAAAATCTCTTATGCACTTTCGTACAATGATCTTGGGCTTATGATAGGGAGTGGAGTTTATCTTGATAATATCAATCAAATAATAAGAGAAAAAAAAGAGGAGTATCTAAGAAAAATTGTTCAGTATTTTTATATAGTTTTTATTGTTATTTTAGTGTTGTTTATGATTGGATTTTCAATCTATAGATATTTTATGAATTTGATAGAAAAAGATATTTTACTTATCCAACTAGCTTCTGTAGATTTAGAAAAAATCGATATAAAAGAGGTTACTTTTAAAGAGTTTGGAGTGGTAGCAAGTCATATCAATATTATGAATGAAACACTAAGTGATCTAAATAAAAATCTTGAAGCAAAAGTGCTAAAACGAACAGCAGAGCTTGAAAAAGCAAAAGAGTATGCACTCGATTTGGTTCAAAAACAAGATAGATTTATTAAAGATGCTATTCATGAGATAAATACTCCACTAGGGATTATTATTTTTAATATCGATCTTTATAATTTAAAATATGAAAAAAATAGATATTTGAGTAAGATTGAAGCAGGTGCAAAAATTATTCACAATATCTATAATGATTTGGAATATATGATCAAAAAAGATAGGATAGAATACCCAAAACAAGAAATCAATTTATCAAAATTTCTTCACGAAAGGGTTGAATTTTTTTATGAGATTGCACTTGGAAATCAGATCGATTTTCAACTTCAAATTGAAGATGATTTATTGATTTACATAAATGAGATCCATTTGCAAAGATTAGTGGATAATACTATTTCTAATGCGATTAAATATACTATAAATCATCAAGATATAACTGTAAAACTATATCAAGATAAACAGAGTGCTATTTTAGAGATTATCAATTTTGGGAAAGATATAGAACATCCAGAAAAGTTATTTAAAAGATATTATAGGGAAAACAATGCTAGAGGTGGATTTGGAATTGGACTTAATATTATAAAAGAGATTTGTACTAAAAATCATGTAGAAGTGGAAGTATCATCAATTGAGGGTATTATTACTTTTAAGTATTGTTTTTTAAAGAAAGGGAAAAATGAAAATATTATTACTTGAAGATGAATTGATGCTACAAACCTCAATTAATGAGTATTTAGATGATATGGGCTATATAGTGACAACATTTAGTGATGGTATCTTGGCTTTTAATGAACTCACAATAAACGATTATGATCTGTTGCTTTTAGATATCAATGTACCATCTTTAAGTGGGCTTGATATCGTTGCGCAGTTAAAAGAAAAGCATATCTTCACACCTATGATTTTTATTAGTGCAAATACAGATATCAATACTATTTCACAAGCATTTGATATAGGTGCTATTGATTATCTTAAAAAACCATTTCATCTCAAAGAGTTAGCGATAAGAATCCAAAAAGAGATAGATAACATACAAAATGTAAGAAATAAACATATTTTACTGAGTAAAAATTATTCTATCTCTTTAGAAGAAAATATCCTTTTTTATAATCGTGAATCACAGCCACTAACGAATAAAAAATTTCAAATTGTAAAATATTTAGCAAAAAATATAGGAACAGTGATCACAATCGATACGCTAAGGATTTTTATCTGGGATAATGAACCAATAGGGGATGCAACGATACGAGCAGAGATGAGTAGGCTTAAAAAAGAGCTCAAAGAGGACTTTATCAAAAATATCAAAGGGGTGGGATATACAATCGAGCGCTATATCCCAAAAGCTTAATCTAAAATTCTTAAAATTCATTTCCTTCGATAGGGAAACATTTAAAGTTTGTCACTTCAAAATCTTCAACACTATACACTATCTCTATAGGTCTGCAGCATACTTCACAATCATCTACAAGCTCAACTCTCCCTTCAACGCCAGTATCTAAAAGCGTAGAGACTCTTTGTCTGCAATAGGGGCAATTGTAAAATTTTTCTTCCATTTTGTGTTACTTTTTAGACAAACCAAAGGAGTAAAATAACCCCAAAAATAATTCTATAGATACCAAATGCAACAAATGTAAATTTTTCTAAAAATTTCAAAAAGAGTTTGATAGTAAGGTATGCCACAATAAAAGAAACAACAAAACCAACAGCAAGTACAAGTAAATTTGCATCACTAAAATCATTATAGTGTTTAAGGAGATCATATCCAGTCGTAGCACACATCACAGGAAATGCAAGTAAAAAACTAAACTCTGCACTTGCTTTTCTATTTAATCCCACAAGCATAGCTCCTATGATAGTTGATCCAGCTCTACTTGTCCCTGGGATAAGTGCAAAAATCTGAGCGATACCTATCCAAAGAGCTTGTTTATAGCTTACTTTTTCTACATCATCAATAAAATGTTCTTTTTCTTTATAGAATTTTTCAACTACCAAAAATACAATACCACCTATGATAAACATAATAGCAACTACTTGAACATCAAATAGTGCTTTTATTTGAGAAGAAAAAATAAATCCAACAGCTCCAATAGGGATAAATGCTAGAGTCAGTTTTTTCCAAAGCTCGATTTTTTTTGGTGAAAATTTTTCTTTATAGTTTAAAATAACAGCTAAAATAGCTGCAAATTGTATGATAACTTCATATGCTTTTGTTACGTGTGTTTGGTCAATCCCTAGCATTTGTGATGCGACTATTAAGTGCCCAGTGGAACTCACTGGTAAAAATTCTGTAAATCCTTCAATAATCCCAAGGAGGATCGAATCTAATATACCCATATTTTATAAACCTTTCTGTTTTGCTAATCTAAAAAATTTTTTGAGAGCCATTTTCTCTTTTTGAGTTATTTTATAACTAATCTTTGTTAAATAAAAATGAATTTGCTGATGTGTTAAACCACTTCTTTTGGAATATTGATCCAAAATATAATAAGGGATTTTCACTTTTGCATCTACAAACTTTTTTGATAATTTTTCTAAACTTTTTTGATGAGAGTTAAAACAAAGTCTTGCAAATACAAATGGAAGATTGTATTTTTTATGCCAATACTCAGCTAAATCTATAAAATCGTTTTGATTGGAATTGTAATAATGATAGAGTGCTTTATCTCCAATAAGTACCTCTCCATGAAGTTCTAAAATTTGAGCAAGTGCATTTGAAGTATCAGACTGAAAATCTTTTTTGTATCTTTCATTTCCAATCGAAAGTACAGATAGTACCTCTTTTTTAGCAACGATTCCAGCATCTAAACATTTGCAATTTTTTGAGATAATTGAAGAGATAAAAGCACCATCTATTTTTCTTTTTTTGAATTGTTTATTGATTTGTGATGGATACGATTTTTTATAGTTTATTATCTGTTTTGTTTGTATTGAAGATATATTTTTTTTAAGATAAATATAAAATGGCAAAAGATTGATAAAATCAATTTTAGCAAATATCATAAAAGAACGCCTCTTAATTTTTATAGTGAATTGGTATAATAACCAACTAAGTATTGTAAAGAAATAAAATAGATAAAAAGGTATAAACCGTTATGGTAAAAGTAGAATTTTTAGGACCAATTGGGAAAACTCCACTAGAGTTAGATATTACAAATTTAAATCAATTAAGTGATATTTTAAAAGAAGATGAAACAATCAAAGAGTGGCTTGCTAATAGTGCAGTAGCGATCAATGATATACTTGTAAAAGACAAAAGTATTGAACTGAAAGACGGAGATAAAATATCACTTTTACCTCCTGTATGTGGTGGATAAGTGTTAAGAAAAAGCAAACGGCTTTGCTTTTTTAACTTAGGAGGAGTTTTTTTATATGCTTCAGCATAAAAAACTCAGGCATGAATTAAAATTTAAAAAGGAATTAACTTGTTAGAACTATATGATGGGAGTTTAGAGGTAGAGCAGATCACAAATAAGTGGTACAATGACTTTAGACTCTCTAATTTTGGGGCAATTATCACTTTTGTTGGAGTTGTACGAGATGAAGATGGGATAGATGGACTAAGTTTTGATATCTATGAGCCTATTTTAAACTCTTGGTTTGAGTCATGGCAAACAAAAGCAAAAGAAAAAAATGCAATTGTTTTGATGGCTCATAGTCGTGGAGATGTTTTAAATCATACAAGTAGTTACATAGCAGCTGTTTGTTCACCAAAAAGAAGGGTTGCGTTAGAGCTTATTGATGAGTTTGTAGAGGATTTTAAAGCAAGTGCTCCTATTTGGAAATATGATCTGATTGATGGGAAAAGAGTCTATGCACTTGATAGGAGTACAAAAATAGAGGGGGCAGGGCTACTAAATGACTAAAAAAAGAGTAGATCTACATAATCATACTTATCTATGTAATCATGCGGAGGGTGAAATAGAAGAGTATGTTTTAAAAGCTATTGAGCTTGGAATTGATATCTATGGATTTAGTGAACATGCTCCTATGAAAAATTTTGAAGATGGGTATCGGCTTTTATCCAATCAACAACATTTTTATCAAGATACTATTTTGGAACTTCAAAAAAAATATACAAATAAAATAGATATTTTACTTGGTTATGAAGTTGATTTTATTGAGGGAGATTATCTTCAAGAAACTATTTTAAAAGCTCCAGTTGATTATTTGATAGGATCTGTCCATTATTTAGATCAATGGGGATTTGATAATCCTGAATTTATTGGTGAATATGAAAAAAGAGATATCGATAAGATTTGGGAAGAGTATTTTCAAGCGATGCAATCGATGGCTAGAAGTGGTTTTTTTGATATTGTTGGGCACTTTGATTTGATGAAAGTTTTTAATTTCTTACCAACAAAAAGTATGAAAGAGCTTTGTTTTGAGGTGTTGCAAGAGATTAAAAAAGCAAAAATGGTAATTGAAATCAATAGTGCAGGATTTAGAAAAGCACCGCTTGAACAATATCCCTCGCGTGAAATTTTAGAATTAGCATTTGATCTTGAAATCCCTATCACTTTTGGATCAGATGCACATAAAATTGACCAAATTGGTCTTTTTTATGATGAAGTGACATTATTAGCTAAAAAAGTTGGCTATCGAAATTGTGTTTCTTTTAAAAAAAGAGAAAAAATAGTTTATAAATTTTAAGTTTATAAGCTCAATATTGATAAGATCGTCACAGTTAATAAGGAGTGGGAATGACACAAAAAAGTTTATAGACTTGTAACTAGAAGTGATATGGATGGATTGGTTTGTGGTACTTTACTAAAATATTTAGGAATCATAGATGAGATCTCATTTGTTCATCCTAAAGATATGCAAGATGGTAAAATAGAAATAACTGAAGATGATATAACAACAAACTTACCTTATGTAGAGGGTGTTCATTTAGCATTTGATCACCATTTTAGTGAAACTTTACGAAATGAAAAAAAAGAAAACCATATCATTATCCCAACTGCTCCAAGTGCAGCAGAAGTAGTGTATCAATATTATGGCGGTGTTGAAACATTTCCAGCACGATTCAAAGATATGATGGATGCAGCAAATAAAGCTGATAGTGCTCAATTTAATATGGAAGATATTTTATATCCAAAAGGTTGGGAACTTCTTAGTTTTCTAATGGATAGTAGAACAGGACTTGGGAGATTTAGAGAGTTTACAGTTTCTAATTATCAGCTTATGATGAATTTAATCGATTATTGTGCTGAACATACAATCGAAGATATCTTAAATCTCTCAGATGTAAAAGAGAGAGTCGATCTCTATTTTAGATATGAAAATGAATTTAAAGAGCAACTTTTAAGATGTACAAAAATTTACAAAAATCTAGCAATTATTGATTATAGGGATGAAGAGATTATCTATCCAGGAAATAGATTTTTAGTGTATGCTCTTTATCCAGATACAAACATCTCAATACATGCTGTATGGGGAAGAAATAAACAAAATGTTGTTTATAGTACAGGAAAATCAATAATTAATAAAACATTAAAAACAAATGTTGGAGAATTGATGCTTAAATATGGTGGCGGTGGTCACGAAGCAGCTGGTGGATGCCAGCCATCTCACGTGGAGGCACAAAAAGTTTTAGATGAGCTAATTCTAAAAATCAATAGTGATGGGTAGACAATATTTCAAACAAAATAGTTCTTAAATTGTATAAAAAATATACAAAAGTACTATTGAAGTTTGATGTTTGTTTTGATAGAATGTTTGAAATTTGAATTTAAAAAAAAGGGGATTTTAAAATGGGAAAATTTGTTAATAATGTAGAAGAGTTTTTTTCTTATTGTAAAGAAAATGAAGTGCAATTTGTAGATTTTAGATTTACAGATTTTAAAGGTATGTGGCACCATGTTACATATAGAATGTCAGCAGTTAATGAAGGAAACTTAACAAATGGTTTACCATTTGATGGTTCATCAATTGATGCTTGGCAACCAATCAATAAATCTGATATGATCTTAAAACCAGATGTACCAACTGCATTCTTAGATCCATTTACAGCTGATAGTACAATTATTGTATTTTGTGACGTATATGACATCTATAAAGGTGATTTATATGAAAAATGTCCAAGATCTATTGCTAAAAAAGCACTTAAACATGCTGAGTCTTTAGGTATCGCTGATGCTGCATACTTTGGTCCTGAAAATGAATATTTCGTATTTGATGATGTAAAAATTATTGATAGTATGAACGAATCTTACTACAAAGTTGATTCTACTGAGGGTGCATGGTCTGATAATACATCTTATGAAGGTGGAAATATGGGTCACCGTCCTAGAGTAAAAGGTGGTTATTTCCCAGTAGCTCCAATCGATACAGGTGTTGATTTAAGAGCTGAAACTATGTTAGTTTTAGAGCAAATTGGTCTTGAAGTTGTATTAGGACACCACGAAGTTGCTCAAGGTCAACATGAGATCGGTATCGTGTTTAGTGATATCATTGGAGCAGCTGATAATGTTCAAAAATACAAATATGTAGTTAAAATGGTTGCTCACTTAAATGGTAAAACTGCTACATTTATGCCAAAACCACTTTATGGTGATAATGGAAATGGTATGCATGTACACCAATCATTATGGAAAAATGGTAAAAACTTATTCTTCCAAGAAGGAAATTATGGAAATCTTTCTGAGATGGCTTTACATTATGTTGGAGGGATCTTCAAACACGCTAGAGCAGTTGCTGCATTTACAAATCCATCAACTAACTCATACAAAAGATTAATTCCAGGATTTGAAGCTCCTTCAATCTTAACTTACTCTTCACAAAACAGATCTGCATCTTGTAGAATCCCTTATGGTGCAGGAGAAAAAGCAGTTAGAGTTGAGATGAGATTCCCAGATTCTACAGCTTGTCCATACTTAGCGTTTGCTGCTATGATGATGGCTGGACTTGATGGTATTAAAAATAAAGATGTACCAGTTGGACCAATGGATGAAGATCTATTTGAATTATCTTTAGATGAGATCAGAGAAAAAGGGATTCCACAAATGCCACACACTTTAAGAGGGGCAGTTGAATCTTTAATTAGAGATAACGATTTCTTACAACCAGTATTTACAAAAGAGATGATTGATACATATCAACACTACTTATTCGAAAGACAAGTTTGGCCATACGAAGCTAGACCAACTGCATTTGAATTTAAATCAACTTACTCTTGCTAGTAAGTGCTATTTATAATTGAAAGGTCAGAGAAAAAATCTCTGACCTTTTTTTATGTTTTGATGATTCTTATTTCATTTGATAAATGTGTGGCAAAAGAGTAAAAATAAAACTAATTTTGATTAATATTAGTATGTGGTGATAAGGCCATCTGATAAGTTTGATTGAAGTTGAGAGATTATCTCATCTGTTATAAGCATATCGTATGATTCATTGACTATTGGGTATTCTTCTTCTAACTGGATTTTCATGTTATCAGTAAAAAAAGTATCATTAGTGATCATTTGTGATTTTTGTTCTATATAAGTATCTTTACCAAGTAATTCTTTATCATTATTGACAAAATCTTTCAGTGCATGCATTAAAGCTCGTTTTCTTACATAATAGTAAAATTTCTCTTCAAAATCATGCAGATGACTATATCGTAAAATCTCTTCAAAAGTATTTGCCAAAGCTATATTTGGATCTACAAATAGGTTCAGTTCAGCTATTTTATTGTTTGTTTCATCAATATCTTGAATCGTTTCATAGATATAATTACCAAGAGAAATTTGATAATACAATTCATATTGTGTTAGGATATCTACTACGCTTTCTCTTGTAAAATATTGTTTGATTGTTTTTTCTAAATTCATAAGAGTATTCCCCTCAATATCAATATGATCTACTCTAATAATCATTAGTAAACTGTTTGATATTTGTGTTTTAAAACAGCTTTGTATGTATTGTAACTCTCTTGCAAAGTTTGGTTACCATTGTAAATATTGAGAATCATTCGAGCAAAATCAAGTGGATAATCAATATAGTTACCTTCATCTTTTTCGTAGACCTCTTCAAGTACTTCATACATTTTTGATAAAATATCACTATCTTCTTTTTGGAGTTTTTCTAGATTTTCTTGAATCTTTACAAGTTGAGAATCATTAAATTCACCCCTTTCATTAATCCCTTTTCTAACCTCAATATACTCACGTAAGTTTTTTTTATTTCGTATAAAATCTGAAAATATATCTATAAGCATAAGTACTACCTTTTAGGTGATTTGAGTACAATTTTTCTTTTGTACTGATGTTAGAAACTATATCCAAAGTGAAATCTATTGTCAATAAAAATAACCCAAATTTATTTGATATTATTGTTGTAAAGGGATAATGTAACTAAAAACATTTTGATCTTCACGATAGAACACTTTATATACAATATGATTTTTTTCACAAATATTTTTAACCATATGAAGTCCCCAACCAAGACCTTTTAGATTTGTGTCAGCGCTCCACAACTTGGACAGCCACGCTCATCTTACTTGGACAGTTTGAATTTTGTGTAGATATCTGAGATGTATTGTA
>CALMBI010000094.1 GCA_937860115.1 uncultured Arcobacter sp.
ATGCACATGCTAGAAATACATTAACTGCAATTTTAGTTAAATTATTTAAAAAAGTTTTTGTTGCGGAAGATGGAAGACAAGGACTTGAATACTTCAAAAGAAATCATGAAACAATTGATGTAGTGATCAGTGATATCAATATGCCACATATGAGTGGTATGGAGATGTTAGAAGGGATTAGGTTAATCAATAAAGAAACTCCGTTTATTTTCACTACAGCACATCTTGAAAATGATTTTTTACTTGGAGCTATAAAAAATGGGGTTTATTATTATGCTAATAAACCTGTCAATATCAAAGATATTATCTATAAAGTGCAAGAGGCTTGTAAAGCACAATATCAATATGTAATAGCGATGCATAATCACAAAGAAGCACAAAGTTATCTAAATGTCATCAACCAAGTAGCGATAGTCTCTAAATCTGATCTTTTTGGAGATATATAATGGAAGAAAATAGAATTCTTAAAAATGAAAATACAGTATTGCAGAAAAAACTTACTAATCTTGCTATCGATTTTGAAAAACAAACTCATGAGATCTACAGACTTAATGAACAAGTGAATCAACAAAGTAAGGTTGTATTTGATCTTAAAGATGTTATTGCTCACAGAGAATCACAACTTGCAAAATACCAAAACAAGAATAATTAATGAATAAAAATCTCAAACAGTTTGTTTTTTTGATAGGGTTGCTTATCATGATCGCTTTTGGTTTTATAGCATTAGCTAAAAATCAAAATATGATCACAATTAAAGAGGGAAATCTCAATAAAACACCATATGAATTAGAACTTGGTAAATATCAAGATAGTGACTGTGGAATGGTGATCGATGATTTTTCATATGTATCACAAGTGATAGCACCAGATGGAAAAACTTGGTTTTTCCATGATCATGGTGGGATGGCTCATTGGCTTTTAAATAAAGATTTTAAAGAAAATGCAGTGATTTGGGTAATGAGCAAAGATACAAAGAAATATATCGATGGGCGAAAAGCTTGGTATAGTAGAACAGATCTTACTCCTATGGAGTATGGATTTGGTGCTTATGAGATCAAACAAAATGGTTTTGTTTCATTTACTGAGATGGTTCTATTGATGGCAAGAGGGGAACATTTAGGAAATCCACAAATCAAAGCAGAACTTTTAAAAGGAAAAGAGTAGTGGAAACGATTGATATTGTATCTATTGTAACTATTGCATTTTTAGGATCATTTGGCCATTGTATAGGAATGTGCGGTGGAATTGTTATCGCTTATAGTAGTACAAAGGTAAGAGATAATTTTACAAAATCAAGACAAACGGTTAGTCATCTACTTTATTCATTTGGAAGAATTTCCACTTATGTGACTTTAGGAGCAGTATTTGGTGCTATTGGTGGTGTTGCTACATTTTCAAATACCGCAAATGGAATCCTTTGGCTAGTCGCTGGAACGGCTATGATTTTGACTGGATTTTCATTACTTGGAAAGATAAAATTTCTCACACTCATAGAGCATAGTGTATCAAAAACTACATGGTATCAACAAAATTTCAAAGCACTTTTAGGTGAACAAACATTGATGAGCTTTTATCTACTTGGACTTTTAAATGGACTTTTACCTTGCGGATTTGTTTATTTTTTTGCTATCACTGCTGCAAGTACAGGAAATCCAATCTCAGGGGCATTAGTGATGCTTATTTTTGGACTTAGTACGATTCCAGCTCTTTTTTCTTTAGGATTTTTTGTAGGATTATTTAATAAATCAAATTTTAGAAATATTATGATAAAACTTGCTGCAATGAGTGTGTTACTGTATGGTGGATATACAATTTATAATGGTTATACCTATTTGGCTAATCCAAATAAAACACTTCTGGAGTGTCATACATGATAAAAATATTTTTGTTGGTAATTTTGCTTTTAAGCTCAAGTGTTGCTATAGATAAACTCTATTTTTTACCAAAAGATTCTAAAAAAGTTCAAAAAGATATGGAAGAACTTTTTAAAAATGCAAAAGAGTCTATAGAAGTGGCTATTTATAATATAAGTGATAGAAAAATTGTAGAAGTACTCAACGATGCAGCTAATAGAGGAATCAAAGTAAAGCTTTATTTTTATAAGAAAAAAGCAGAATTAAGTGATAAGATAGATGCTGTAAAAGTTATGGATAAACTCCACACAAAACTTGCAATTGTAGATAAAAAAATAGTGATTTTTGGAAGTGCAAATTGGACAAGTGAATCATTTAGTGAAAATTATGAAGTGATCTATATAAGTGATAAAGAAAAGATTGTAGAAGAGTTTAATAGTTTTTATAAGACTATAAAAAAAGATAAATAAAAAAGGAATCAAATGTTAGAAATAGCAATAATAGGATATTGCATCTATTTTTTAATAAATTTTTATACGACATTTATGCAGATAGATTATGTAAAACGTGCCAAAGAGGGAACAACAGTCATATTAAATCCTAGTGGATTTAAAACAGCTGCAGATTATAGTATCGAGTCAAATAAACTAGCTCTAATGAGCATTTTTTATGATTTTATACTCTTTTTTATCTGGATTGGATTTGGATTAGAACTACTGAGCGAATATACAAATGGATTTGAAGGTTGGCAAAAGGCAGTAGTTTTTATTGATTTATTTATCATAATTAATTGGCTTTTAGCTTTACCATTTGATCTTTATAGCACATTTGTGGTTGATAAAAAATATGGCTTTTCAAATATGACAAAAGAGCTTTATATCAAAGATACACTCAAAAGCGGAATCTTATTTTTAGTATTTGGAAGTGGTGTAATTGCTGGACTTTCTTATATCATTGAAACTTTTCCATCTTGGTGGATTGTTGGATTTTGTTTTATTTTTGGTGTAATTATTTTAATTAATATGCTTTATCCTGTGATTAGAGATAAGATATTTGATAAATTTAGTCCACTTAGTGATAAAGAACTTGAAGGGAAGATCAACAATCTACTTGAACAAGTTGGTTTTAAAAGTAGTGGAGTTTTTAGTGTCGATGCAAGTAAAAGAGATAATCGCTTGAATGCTTATTTTGGTGGGCTTGGAACTACAAAAAGAGTTGTGCTTTTTGATACATTGGTAGAAAAACTCACTCATAACGAACTTTTAGCTGTGCTTGGACATGAACTTGGGCACTTTAAAAATGGAGACATTCTTAAAAACATAGGGATTATGGGTGTTGTAATGTTTGTGTTTTTTGCTCTTTTTGGCAATCTTCCAGAAGAGTTATTTTTAGAGATGCATCTTTCAAATGAACCATATGCGATCATTGTAGTATTTATGATGTTTTCACCGATTCTTTCTTTTTTTCTTTTGCCACTTATTAGTGCTATTAGTAGACACAATGAATATGCTGCAGATAGATTTGGAAGTGATATGCAAACAAAAGATGATCTTATCAATGCACTTTTAAAACTTGCAAATGAAAACAAATCGTTTCCTCTTTCTCATCCATTGTATATATTCTTTCATTACTCACATCCACCACTTGTAGAAAGATTGAAAGCTTTAGGATTTTATGGGGCTGGAATAGGACAACTTAAAGATGATATAGCGCTGCAAAGTGACTGTGGTATTGAGTTTGATAAATAAGGAAGTGAATGAATAACAAACCAAAATATCATCTTTTTAAAAATACTAAGTATGCTTTAGAGGGTCTAATTCATGCTTTAAAAACTGAAAGTTCATTTAAACTAGAACTTTTAGCTGGTCTTATTTTAATCCCTTTGATTATATTTTTAGATTTTGAGATTATTGAAAAAGCAGCTTTGTTTATGACCGCTATTTTGGTACTGATTATTGAACTTGTCAATAGTGCGATCGAAAATGTAGTAGATTTAGTGACACATGAGATACACCCCTTAGCAAAAAGTGCAAAAGATCTTGGATCAACTGCTGTGATGTTTGCGATAGGACTTCATCTTATTTTATGGGTGGTTTTTCTTTTATGAAGATAGCTATTGTTAAATTATCTGCTATGGGTGATATTATCCATGCGATGGTTGCTTTGCAGTTTATCAAAAAAGCTTTGCCTGATGCTAGGATAGATTGGATTGTAGAAGAGGGATTTAGAGGAATCTTAGAAAATAATCCACATATAGATACTATTTTGCCTGTTAATCTTAAATCAATTAAAACTAAAATAGGAAATATTTTTACACAGTATAAACTTTTAGAACAATATAGTAAAAATAATTATGATGTGGTGATTGATGCACAGGGGCTTTTGAAATCAGCCATAGTTTCTAAAATAATTGGTGGAAGAGTTGTTGGAAGTTATATCGCTGGATTTGATATGGATAGTATTAGAGAAAAAATTGCTTCTTTTTTTTATGATAAAAAAGTATTTATTCCATATGAAAAAAATGTTATAGAAAGAAGTTTAAAGGTAATGTGTGAACCACTCGGCATAAAAGTTTCAAGAGAAGACATTTTGAATAAAAAGCCATTTTTATTTACAAAAACTGAATTAAAAGATTTTAATTATAAGGTTGTTTTTGTAGTAGGTGCATCAAAGCCAAATAAAATCTATCCAAAAGAAAAATTTTTAGAGATAGCCGAACGACTTAATGAAAAAATTTTAGTAATTTGGGGAAATCAAGATGAGTATGAAACTGCACTTTGGTTAAGTGAAAAATCAGACCTTATAACTCTTGATACAAAGGGGAATTTGGATGATTTGAAAGTTAAAATTCAAAATGCAAAGTTAGTTATTGGTGGAGATACTGGTCCAACTCATATTGCTTGGGGGATAAATATTCCATCCATTACTATTTTTGGAAATACACCTGCTTATAGAAATACTTATGAAACAGCTATTAATAAGGTTATAAAATCTAACAGGATCGTTGATCCACTCAAACTTGATAAGAGTGATTTTTCCATCAATGATATTAAAGCGAGTCAAATTGTAGAGATAGCAAAAGGTTTGTTGTAAGTATGGATTATTTTATCTATTTAGTATATAAATTTTTTAAATTTGTAGTCTTATTGTTACCAAAGAAATTGATACAATTTTTCTTAGATGGACTCTCTTATCTTACTTATCAACTTAATTTTGAACATAAAAACTATGCAAAAGCAAATTTAGATTTTGTATATGGTAAAAAATTAAATGATAAAGAAAAATGGAAAATAGTACGAGAAACATATCGAAATATGTTTTATAATCTTTATGAATTTATTGAAAATCAAACTTTGGATTTAAATGGGTTTGAAAAAAAGATTAAAGTGATGAATGAAGATTTTATAACTGATGCTTTAAG
>CALMBI010000095.1 GCA_937860115.1 uncultured Arcobacter sp.
CCCCTAAGCATAGGGGCTTTAAGGATGTTGATTTTTTGTTTTTTTGAAAAATAAAGTTTGTTATTTCTTTATTTTTGTAGTTTTTTTATAATTTTTATTAAAAATTCTGCAGAATTTTTTGCACTTGTTTCTAAAAATGCATCAAAATTAAATCCTGCATCCATATCAGCTGTATCACTAATAGCTCTTAAAATTAAACAAGGAACTTGTAACGCATCACACACAACCGCAACACTTGCACCCTCCATCTCTAATGCATCTGCATTAAAAGTTTTTTCAATAAAAGCTTTTCTCGTTTCATCACAAACAAATTGATCACCTGTTGCAATAATACCTTCTATAATAGTTATATTATTCTCTTTTGCAACATCTAACGCAATCTCTTTTAACTTTTTATCAGTATTTACATACACATTTCCACCTGGTACATATCCATGTGGATGACCAAATGCAGTAATATCTAAATCGTGTTGTGAGAGTTGATTTGCAACAATTAAATCACCTATTTTTAATTTTGGATTGATTCCACCTGCAACTCCGCTAAATAGCAATGTATCACAACCAAATTTTTGTATCATTGTTGAAGCTGTTAATGTTGAAAATACTTTTCCTATTTTGCTATATGCAATCACAACATTTAGTTCTCCAAATTTTGCTTCATAGTATTTATTATTTGCATATTGAACTACATTGATATCACTAAAGTATTCTAATAACGGCGCGATCTCTTCTTCCATTGCACCCATGATTGCTATTTTATTCATTAATAGCCTCGATCACTTCTTGTAAAGTTTTCATATCACTTACATTTAATGTAGGTGCAGTTACACCTTTTTTATTTAATCCTTTAAGAACATTTCCATTTCCAAATTCTATAAACATATCAACTTTATCCATGTGTGACAAAATCGATTGCTTATAACGTACAGGCATTACAAGTTGATTTGAAAGTAATTTAATAGCTTCTTCTTTTGTATTGTATGGCTTTGTAGTCACATTTGATATAACCGATACTTCAAAAGAATCATTTATTTTGTCTAAATAAGGAGTAAGATTTGCAATAGCAGGTTCTAGTATAGGACAATGACTTGCTACGCTCATAGGAAGAACGATTGCTCTTTTTGCGCCAGCTTCTTTAAATACTTCTACTAAAGATTCAAGATCTGCTTTGCTTCCAGCTAAAACAACTTGTCCATCACTGTTGTAGTTCGCAGCCCAAACTTTTTTGCCATTTGCTCTTTCTCTTTCACATAAAGCTTCTACGGCTTCATCTTCCATCCCTAAAAGTGCCATCATACCTGCTCCGATTCCATCACAAGCATCACTCATAAATTGACCTCTTTTATTTGTAAGTTCAACTGCATCAAGATAATTCATACCACCAGCTGCAACAAGTGCAGAAAACTCACCTAAAGAATGCCCTAGTACAAATTCAGGTTTAATATCACATTGTGATTTAAAAATTTCAACTGCAATTGCACTTACTAAAAGAATTGCTGGTTGTGTATATTGAGTTTGATTGATATCTTCATTTTCTTCAAATAATAATTTTTCAAAATCGATTCCAGTTTTTTCACTTGCATTTTTTATCATATCTTTAGCAATTTGTGAATTTTGGAAAAAATCTTTTCCCATTCCGATTGATTGACTTCCTTGACCTGGAAAAATAAAAGCAACTTTTTTCATAATTTTAACTCCTTTTTTAAATAAAAAACTCCCATTTCAAAAGAAATAGGAGTATGTAATTTTTTTAGTTTTTGAACAAATTAGTGATTTTTACATCCATGACCATCGTGTCCACCACAACATTCATGTTCCTCTTCGTGTTTTGTACCACCACAACATTCTCCTCCACTGTGAGAGTGTCCATGATCGTGTGAACCACATGATCCACCTCCACAACATCCACCACCCATAGCTTCTAATCCACCAACTACACCTGTTTGAATCTCTTCTTCAGTAGCAGCTCTAACTTCCATAACTGTTATAGTAAACATAAGATTTTTCCCAGCCATTGGATGGTTGTAATCAATTGTAACCTCTTCATCACTAAATGATTTAACTCTTACTTGAACTGTTTGACCATCATCACCAGAACCGTATAATGTCATACCTTCTTTAAGTTCAATACCAGCGAATTGCTCTTTTGGTAATGTTTGTAAAGCTTCTTCATTATAAGCACCATAAGCATCTTCTGCTTTTACAAATATATCAGCTTTTTCACCAGTAGCTAATCCCATCATTTGAGATTCTAAACCTGGAATAATATGTCCAGCACCAACTATAAATTCTAATGGATCGTGTCCTTCGTTACTATCTACTACCTCTTTAGTATCAGCATCTACTAACATATACTCCATTGCAACAACATCATTTAATTTTATCATCTATTTTTCCTTTTTTAAATTTATTTCTTTTTTTTATCTTTTGTCATTTTTTTTGTTTTTTTAGTACTTTTCTCTGCTTTTTTTTCTGCTTTTTTTTCTACAGTTGCATCTTCATATTCTTTCAACTTTTTAGCTGCATCTTTAGCTTCCACAGTTTTTGGATAAACATCAATAATTGTCTTATAAAAATTGATTGCGTTATCTTTTTGATTAATCCCTTCAAAAGAATAAGCACTATGGAGTAATAAAGTAGGTATATAATCAGCTTTATCATTAGCGATCATACTTTGTTTGTAAGATTGAATAGCTTCATTATATTCTTTCTTTCTATATTTTATCTCCGCTAAATAAAAACTACTTTCATCTAACTTATACTTATTTTCCACTAATTGTTCAAACATAGGTAATGCTTTTGAAATATAGTTTGATTGATAATTTTTTGTTGCTTCTACAAAAAGTTTTTTATAATCAGTTTTATCTTCTTTTTTCAACTCTTTTTTATCAGAACTTTGTGTTTCTTTTGGAAGTTTTTCTAAAGATAGATTATCAGCTTTTTTTGGTGAAGTTTCTGTAAAACTTTTTGATTGTTCTGAAAGTGATTTGTTAATAAATCCAACTAATTCATCATATTGAGCTTTTGTTACATAGTCTGCATTTATTTTATTAATCACTTCAAGAAGTTTGCTATTTGATTCTTCTAGTAATTTATTATTTTTTTTCTGTAAAATAATAAAGCTATCTAATTTCTTATTTAACTCTTCTATTTTTTTACTATTTTCATCAATTTTAAAACCGAGTAACGCTTTATTCTCTTCGATTTTTGTTTCTGTAGATTTTAAATCTAATTTCGTATCATTCATACTTTGACTATCAGATTCATAAACAGATTTAATACCTTCGATTTTTTGCTTTATATCATCTTGTTTAGATTCAAATGATCTTAATTTTAATTCTAATGCATCAATTTTAGATGATAATGCATCGACTTTTTCATTATTTTTTAGTACTGCTTTTTCTGCTTTACTCAATCCATATGGCGATGAATTTTCTAAATTTCCAGCACCAAATACAGAGATCTCTTTTCCATAAGAAAGAGATGTACATAGAGATGCGATAAGTAATATATTGTGTGATTTATTTGTTATCATGGTATTAAATAATGGTCTACCCTTCTATTTTTTGTCCAGCACTCTGCTGTTTGTTCCTTGCAAATAGGATTTCCTTCTCCATAGCTTACGATTACAATTTTATCTTCAGCAATACCTCTTTTTATTAGATCAGTTTTAACAGCCATAGAACGCTTTAAACCTAAAGCATAATTGTACTCATCACTTCCCCACTCATCACAATTCCCTTCTAATTTAATTTTAAAAGTATTGTCTTTTTGTGATATATCATTTATTTTTTTCGAATTTTCAGCAGAAAAAGCCAAGTTCTCTTCAGTTAAAGTAAATGCATCAAAATCAAAATGTATTGATTTTAATAATATCTCTTCACCATTTATTATACTAGATGTAGTATTGTAACTATTTTCTACCATCTCAGATTTTGGTTCATCTTGATTTGTAGTTGATGTTATGATTTCATCCGAAGGTACGATTCTAATTGATTTTGAATCACTTGGAAGATCAGCTATGATTTTTTTCTCTTTGACAGGTCCTTTTATAGCATCGTTATCAAATGTCACAACCTCTTTTTTTGTTGAACATCCAGCAAAGAATAACGATAAAGAACATGCAGCAACAAACGTGTTGATCACTTTATAGTTCATATTAACTCCTTGTAACCACCATTGTACAATATAAAACTTAAACTTATGTTTTGTTATTTCACCAATCTATTGATTGAATTTTTCCAATATTTAAAGGGAAAAGAAAATGTTTATTGTAATCCAATCTAATAATCCCTAAGGAGCTTTTTCCACCTTGATTTTTTACATATAAAACAGATTCCCCATCTTGCGAAAACTTTGGAAATTGATTTGCCCCACTTGAAGTCAATTTTTTTAAATTGTTATTCTCAGTAGAAATCAAATAAAGATTAAAATTACTTCTCCCCTCTTCTCTTCCTGAATAGATTATATAATTATTATAAGCTGTTGCTTGAGTATTATTTTGTCCATGATAGACTAGCCTTTGTATATTGTTTGCTCCAATTGACTGAGAAAAAATATTTGCTTTACCTAATCTATCTGATACAAAAACAATCTTATCTTCATTTCCTAAATAATTAGCACCAACATCAATCCCAGAATATTTAGTAATTCTCTCTTTCTCTTTGGTTAAAAGGTTGTATTCATAAATATCTGGTTGTCCATTTGGTGCAAGTGTAACAAGTAATTTATTGCCATTTTTGCTTACATCAGAACATATTGCCATTCCATCCGAATACAAAATCTTTTCAGATTTTCTACTATACAAATCTTGTTTAATTAATGTTGGATATAATTTATCAAATGTTGTATAGTAAAAACTTGTTTGCTCTTTGTTAGCCCACTTTGGAAAAATATTTAATCCTCCATTTACAACAACTTGTTGATATGTCAAAGTATAGTCGGCAACAATAATTTCACTTTTTTTAGAACTTGTATATTTAGAAATTAAAATAAATCTATCCATCCAATCAATTGATGGAGCTTTGAGTTCATTGTTTATACCAATTGCAATTTTATGTGCTAAAAAAGGGTATCTTTTTTGATTTCCAATCTGATAAGTAGTAAGCAATTTTGTAATTTTTGAATTTATATCTTGCAATGAGACATCAACAACAATAGCATTATTGAGACTATTTTTAATCTCTAATAACAATACCAAGTCAAGCTTAGAGTATGCAGGATTAAAAAAGTCAAAACTACTTCTGATAGAATCAGATTTTAGTGTTACATCTTCAACATGAAAGTGACCGCTTACTGAAAAATCTTGCTCTAAAACATCTTTGATTTTTTTAGCTAAATCTGCATCCATGCTTTTATTTGTAACGCTTACTCCAATTGTAGGAATAATTGAACCTTTTCTTACTATATCTAATTCTGCATCAACACCCAATAAAAATGTAACAACAATACAATACAACAACACTATTTTTTTCATTTGAATCCTTGTTTTTTGTTTATTGAACAAACGGCATAAAATTAATTTTTATTGTCTTAGTAACACCATCTAAAGGAGGTGGATATTTTTCAAAAGTTTGATCTTTTAAAAATTGTTTAACAGCTTCATCCACTTTAGTATCTCCAGAATATTTAAGCATTACGTAACTAAAGTTTCCTTTAGAATCAATTGTAATACTTGCGCTGACAAAATAATTTTGATCAGTGACTAATGGATAACGATACCATCGTTTCAAAATTAATGTATTTATCATAGAATAATATTCATCAAATTTACCTTTACTAGATGGAGTAGATATTGATTTTGATTGTGATGAAACATCTTTCAAATCAACAAGTTTTTTTAATTCTATTTTTTCTTGTTGTTTTTGATTATCATCCAGTTTTGATTTAAAACGTGACATATTTTGTTGTTTTTGAGATTCATCTGGTTTGTTTTCATCTTTTTTTGTACCAACTTCAGAAACACTTGAAAACAATGATTTGATATTTGGTGTAGGTTGACTATTTTGATTTTCTTGTATTGAATCTTTCGTACTCTCTTCAACAACTTCTTCTTGTTGTTGAAGAGTTTCTTGCACTTTTATATCATCTATTTCTATATTTAACTCCACTATAGTATCTTCAGGTATAGTAGAATATTTCTGCGTTTCCGATAGGTCACTTTTTAGATACAGAACAATCGATATTATAACTAAGAAATAGCTTCCAAAGGCAATAATGGATGATACAGTAAAATTGAATTTTTTATCCATCTGTTATTAATGAAACCTTTGAAAAACCAGATTGTTTGACTATTTTAAGGATTAATACAACATCGCTATATGTTAAAGATTGATCTGCCCTAATATGAATAGGTGTCTCTTTATCCAAACCGTTTGACAATAATAAAAAACTATCAGCAAATGTATTAAATTCATACTTTTCATTATTTACTCTAATTGTTCTATCTTTTGAAACTAAAATATTGACATTTTTGATAGCACTCACTTGTTTAGACATGCTACCTTTTGGTAAAGTTATCTGTTCTTCATATTCCATGACAGGTGCTGTTACCATTAGTATTGCAAGCAATACTAACATAACATCAACTAAGGGTGTAATATTTAAATCAGGTTTTTGATTATAATCATACAACATTAGTTCCTAGACAATATTATATTCATTTGCGATTTTATATATGTATTAAGGATATAAATTTTTCTAACTAAAATTTGGTGAAAGGTATAAGCTAAAATAGCGACAAAAATTCCTGCTGCAGTTGCTACTAATGCTTCACTTATAGCAGGAGCAATAGCAGAAAAACTAACTTTTGCAACATTTTTAAAACTTGAAAATGATTCTAGAATACCTACAACTGTTCCAAATAATCCAATAAAAGGAGCAGTTGAAGCTATTATAGATTGTACATACAACCCAGAACTTGCTTCCCTAATCATTGATATCTCAAATACATCTAAAGATTCTTTATTTATCTCTTTACTATTACCAATAAAAGTACCTATATTTGAAAGGGGATTAACTCTCATCTCATGTCGAATTAAAGAGTTTAATGAGTTTGTTTCGTTTTGTATGGCAGATGAAAGATCCAACCACTTATAAACAAATAAGAAGATTGTTAAAATAAGATATACAGATAATAACAACAAAACAGAAAGTGTTATTACACTACTATTTTGCAAATAACTTACAAGTATATCTAACATTTTAACTTATTTAAAAGATGCTATCTTAGCTTCAACAGCAGCCATAGATACAGTTGCATCTTGTACTGAATTTACTAAGTTTTTCGCTTCTTGGATTCTATTTGATAATTCTGAATGATCGTCTGCATTTAAAGATACAGCACTATCAACTAAAACATCAATACTGTGCTCACTAACTTTTACATAACCCCAGTTGATTGCAACTGCATCTACAGAATTATCAACGTTAGTTATTTCAATAACACCAACAGTTAATGTAGAAACTAAAAGTGAGTGATTTGGTAAAACTCCAAATTCACCATCTTTACCAGGAAGTACTACTGATTTAACTTCCTTAGAAAAGATTTCACCTGTAGGTGTTACAATCGATAATTTAATTGTATTATCCATTTTTTACCTTTTTAGCTTATTTGCTACCTTGTGCTTTCGCGATAGCTTCATCAATTCCACCAACCATGTAGAATGAATTTTCTGGCATATGATCATATGAACCGTCTAAGATACCTTTGAAACCAGCAATTGTATCAGCTAATTCTACATATTTTCCAGGACTTCCTGTAAATACTTCTGCAACGAAGAATGGTTGAGAAAGGAATTTTTCAACTTTTCTTGCTCTTTCAACAACAAGTTTGTCAGCTTCACTTAATTCATCCATACCAAGAATTGCAATGATATCTTGAAGATCTTTATATTTTTGTAATAAAGATTGAACACCTCTAGCTACTTCATAATGTTCAGTCCCTAAAACATCTGCACTTAAAATTCTTGAAGTAGAATCTAGTGGATCAACTGCTGGATAGATACCTTTTTCAGCAATTTTTCTGTTAAGTACTGTAGTTGCATCTAAGTGAGCGAAAACTGAAGCAGGAGCTGGGTCAGTTAAGTCATCCGCTGGTACATAAACTGCTTGAACAGAAGTAATAGAACCTTTTTTAGTTGTTGTAATTCTTTCTTGTAATGCACCCATCTCTCTTGCAAGTGTTGGTTGGTATCCAACAGCTGACGGAATTCTTCCTAAAAGAGCTGACATTTCAGAACCTGATTGTGCAAATCTAAAGATATTATCAATAAACATTAACACATCAAGACCTTTTGTATCTCTGAAGTATTCAGCCATTGTAAGACCAGTTAATGCAATTCTATTTCTAGCACCTGGTGGCTCACTCATTTGACCATAGCACAGTGCAACTTTGTCTAATACGTTAGACTCTTTCATTTCATGATAAAGGTCATTTCCTTCTCTAGTTCTCTCACCTACACCAGCAAATACTGAGTATCCATCGTGTTTGAAGGCAACGTTATGGATTAATTCCATAATGATAACTGTTTTACCAACACCAGCACCACCGAATAGTCCAATTTTTCCACCTTTAGCATATGGTGCTAAAAGGTCAACTACTTTAATACCTGTTTCGAACATCTCTGTAGAAGTTGATTGTTCTTCGAACGCTGGTGCATCTCTATGGATTGACCATTTTTCTACACCTTGTGAAAGCGGAGCACCTTCATCAACTGGATCACCAATAACATTGAAGATTCTTCCAAGAACCTCTTCACCAACTGGAACTTTAATTGGCTCTCCTGTAGCAATACAAGATTGTCCTCTTACTAATCCTTCTGTCATATCCATTGCAATTGTTCTAACTCTACTATCTCCAATGTGTGCAGCAACTTCAAGAACTAATCTTTCTTTTGTTCCTGTAACTTCAATAGCATCATTAATAGCTGGTAGATATCCATCAAATTCGACATCTACAACTGGTCCCATTATTTGAATAATTTTACCTTCCATATGTACCTTTCCTTTCTAAATTCTTATTTTAGTGCTTCAACACCAGAAATGATCTCAATCAATTCTGTCGTAATAGCTGCTTGTCTAGCTTTGTTAAACTCAACAGTTAAATCATTAACTTTTTGTTTAGCATTATTTGTTGCATTGTCCATAGCTTGCATTCTTGCACTATGTTCTGCTGATAATGAGTCAATGAGTGCATAAAACATATTAAACTCAATATATTTTTTTACTAATCCATCTAATACATCTTGCTCATCATCTTCAGGCTCAACTTCCATCATTGAATTACTTACTTTTACTGGAATCTCTTCCATATTGATAGGTAATAAAGTTTTCACTTTTAACTCTTGCGTTAACATGTTTTTAAATCCATTGTACACAAGAATTACACTATCAGTTTGCTCATCTATAAATTGCTCATACACTTCATTTACAAAGTGAGCTGCTTTTTCATAAGTAGGTGCTGATGAAAGACCAATCTCTTTTTGTGTTAATTCAACTTTTTGGAAGTTAAAGTAATCGATCCCTTTTCTACCAACAGCTCTTAAATTAACTTTAATACCCTTAGCAGAAAAATCCTCAAGTAGTTTTCTTACCTCTCTGATAGTAGCCATATTAAAACCACCACAAAGACCTTTGTCAGCTGTAACAAATACAACATCAACTACTTTTAACTCGCCATCACTTTTAAAAGCTCTTCCTAAATCAAGATTATCATCTTTTACATTATGTAAATTAGATGCGATCTCAGTTAAAATTTCATTAATTTTAACAGCATAACTTTTTGCTTGTTGTGCTAACTGTTGAGTTCTTCTTAATTTAGCAGAAGAAACAAGCTTCATAGCTTTTGTTGTCTTCTGTGTATTCTTAACACTTTTAATTTGTCTCGAAATATCTTTTAAGTTAGCCATTGCTATTCCTTATTATTTTGCACTAAAAATAGTTTTGAATTCAGTAATCGCAGCAGTTAATTGCTCTTTAATTTCATTATCAATTTGTTTTTTAGCTTCTAAACCACTTAAAATATTTGAATATTTTTGTTCAATAAATTGGTGGAATTCGTTTTCAAATCTTACAACATCTTTTGGATCAATATCATCTAAATATCCATTAACACCAGCAAAAATAATTGTAACTTGTTTTTCAATAACAAGTGGCTTATTTACACCTTGTTTAAGGATCTCAACCATTCTTTGACCTCTTTCTAATTGAGCTCTAGTTGAAGCATCTAAATCAGAAGCAAATTGTGCGAATGCAGCAAGTTCTCTAAATTGAGCAAGATCAAGTTTCAATGTTCCTGCAACTTGTTTAGTAGCCTTAATTTGAGCAGCACCACCAACTCTTGATACTGAAAGTCCAACGTTAATTGCTGGTCTGATACCTGAATTAAATAGATCTGTTTCTAAGAAAATTTGTCCATCAGTAATAGAAATAACGTTTGTTGGAATATAAGCCGCAACGTCTCCTGCTTGAGTTTCAATGATAGGTAATGCAGTCATAGAACCAGCACCATTCTCATCATTCATTTTAGCAGCTCTTTCTAGTAATCTTGAATGTAGATAAAATACGTCCCCTGGATACGCTTCTCTACCTGGAGGTCTTCTTAATAATAATGACATCTCTCTATATGCAACAGCATGTTTAGATAGATCATCATAGATAATTAAACAGTGTTGACCATTATCTCTATAATATTCACCCATAGTTACACCAGTATAAGGAGCTAAGAATTGTAAAGCAGAAGATTCAGAAGCACCAGCAACAACGATAGTTGTGTACTCCATAGCTCCAGCTTCTTCTAATGCACCAACAACGTTAGCAACACTTGAAGCTTTTTGTCCAATAGCAACATAGATACATTTAACATCTTGACCTTTTTGATTAATAATAGCATCTAATGCAACCGTAGTTTTACCAGTTTGTCTATCACCAATAATAAGTTCTCTTTGTCCTCTTCCAATTGGAACAAGTGCATCAATAGCTTTAATACCTGTTACAAGTGGTTCATGAACAGATTTTCTAGCCATAATTCCTGGTGCTTTTTCTTCAACGAATCTTTTTTCATTAGATTCAATTGGACCTTTACCATCAATTGGTTCACCAAGTGCATTTACAACTCTTCCTAAAGAACCTGCTCCCACTGGAACTTCTAGTAATTCACCAAGTCTTCTACAAGAAGTACCTTCTCTTAAACCAGCACTCGATCCTAAAACAACAACACCTACTGAAGTCTCTTCTAAATTTGATGCAATACCTTTTGCACCATTTTCAAATTCAACTATTTCACCAGCCATTACATTTTTGATTCCATACACTTTTGCAATACCATCTGCAAAAGATATAATTTTACCAGTTTCATTAATATCAACATTTAATTCAAAATTATCAATTCTTTCTCTGATAATCGAACTAATCTCATCTGCTTGAATTTTAGTACTCATTCACTTTCTCCTTTTTTTCTAAACTGCTTTTAAAATATGCTCTATCATTTGAGATTTAAATTTATTTTTTTCAAATCCTATCTCAACACCTAAACCATCAATATCAACTTTTATACCTTCATAATCACAAACTTGATTTACTAACGTAAGATTTACACCAAATTTATAAGAAAATTTATTTTGAATCTCCATCATATAATCATAAGATAACGCTTCATTTGAATACACTATCCCAGTATATTGATTGTTAAGTACTGAAAATTGTTTATCTAATTCACTAGAAATAGCAGGAATAATATCTAATCTTCTATTTTGCCCTAAAAGGATAAGAAGATTATTTACCAAATAATCGTTATTTCCATTGAATGATAATAATAGATCCACTTTATTGTAAGTTGTAACATCAATAGAATTGATAATATTCATAAATTTTTCATCGTTGTACGCTGAAGCAATTAATTTTAATTGATCATTAATCACTGAAATATGATTAAAATCCCTATCTTTTATTAATGCTTTAACATATCTTTTTGCTATCAAATTACTCATCTATGCAACCTTTTTTAAGATAATATTTTGAAGATTCTCTTTTGTAATAGTTATGTTATTATCACTAAAGATCTCTTCTAAAACTTCTTGTGCAATTGCTTTTCTAGTTTTTCTAGTTTCTAATTCAACTTTGTCATTGTAATTCTTTAACATATTAGCCATCTCAGTTTCGTAAGATTTTGCTACTTTTGTTTTAATCGTATTTACTTCAGCCATCGAATCTTTTACTAGTTCACTAGCAATATGTTTAGCATTTTCAAGTTCAGCTTTTGCAGCTTCCATTTTCTTTTTTGATTCTTCAAGTTTTTTTTGAACTTCATCAAGTTGCGCTTGAATAGATTGACTTCTCTCATCAAAATAAGTTTTAAATTTATCAGCTAATAAATAATAAATAATAGCAATAAAAATGATAAAGTTCACCGTTCTAGGAACGATATCTGTTTGCACATTCTCCCCACTGTTAGCAAGCAATGCAACAGGTAAGAAAAAAGCAATTATAAATAACCATCTCTTTTTCATATTCACCGCCTATATTGAACTAATTTTAGCTGATAGTGCATCTTTAAATTGTGGCATACTATCAATTAAAGAATTTTTTACAGATTCTTTTTGAGAATTCAAATCGTTAATGAAAGAATTATATTTTGAATCTAATTCATTTCTAAAATCTGCCATTTTAGATTCACCCAGAGCTTTTGCTTCAGAATAAGCATTTTCACGAATTGAAGAAGCTTCTTGTTTAGCTTTAGCTATAATACTCTTTGCCTCTACCATTAATCCATCAATATCTTCAGCATTATTTCTAGCAGCTTCTAAATCTTTTTTAATAGATTCATCTCTGTCATCCATATGCTTTGAAAGTGGTTGATATAGGCTTCTGTTTAATTGTCCTAAAACAATTAAGAATATTATTGCAGAGCTAAGTAATAATATTGGACTTATGTCTAACATTTATCTCTCCATAACATTTTTTTACAGTTTAGAAATCCAACTTGTTATACAAATTGGACAAACCTGCATGGATTGTAGCTAATTTTACTTATAATTTTGATTAATTTTAGATATTTTTTTCAAAATATTTTAATATTTTTTCGATATCTTCTTGTGAGTTTACGGTAATTTTTATATTGTTTTTACCAATTTTCATGTCAATATTTTCTTTTTTCAAGTTAGAAACAACATTTTTAAAGCCAGAAAAATTAAATTTGGTATTTACTTTTTCTATTTTATTTTGAGTAACACTAGATTCATTTTTTTCTTTTACACTTTTGACTAAAACTTCTGCTTCTCTAACACTTAATCTTTGACCAACTATAGAATCTGCTACTTGTCTTTGTTCATCTTCAGATAATCCGACTAAAAGTTTTGCATGACCCTGAGAAATTTTGTTTCCTGATATTAATTGTTGTACATAAACACTAAGAGTTAATAATCTTAAAGTATTTGTAATCGAACTCCTACTTTTAAATACCATATTTGATAACTCTTCATGAGTTATATTGTATTCATTGATTAAGCCAGCATACGAATAAGCAACTTCTAAAATATTGAGATCATCTCTTTGAATGTTTTCGATTAATGCATATTCTCTTAATTTTTTTTCATCAATATCTAAAATAATAGCTTTGATCGTCTCTAAATGTGCAAGTTTTGATGCTCTAAATCGTCTTTCACCTGCTATTAGAATATATTTATTGAGTTTTTTAATAACTACTACTGGTTGTAACAATCCATGTGTAACTATTGATTTAGACAACTCTTCAAGTTTTTCTTCATCAAAAATTTTTCTTGGCTGGTATGGGTTTGGTTCAATTTTTTCTATTTCAATATCTTTAATAGTGTGCTTATTATCAATATTATTTTCATATGCTGCTTCAACTTCACCCAATATTTCGCTAAGACCTCTCCCTAGTGCCATCTTACTATCCTAAAATTGATTTTGCTAAATTTTCATATGCCTGTGTTCCTATTGCTGTCGGATCATAAAGCATAATTGGTTTTCCAAAACTTGGACTTTCTGCTAATTTAATATTTCTTGGAATTACAACATATGAATCGTTTTCTAATTTAAAAAGTTTACTTTCAAAATGTTTCGCAAGATCTGCGAATACTTGTTTTGCGAGATTGTTTTGAGCACTATACATTGTTGGTAAAAAACCTTTGATCTCTAGTTGCCTATTAATTGTTTGTCTAACTAATTTAATCGTATTTAAAAGCTGTGCTAAACCTTCAAGTGCAAAAAACTCACATTGAATTGGAATAATAACAGAATTTGCTGCGCTTAAAGTATTTATTGTAATTGGTCCAAGTGCTGGAGGTGAATCGATTAAAATATAATCAAATTGATCTTTTATCTCATCAATACTTCTTTTTAATACAAGTTCTCTATCTTTGTTATTTTTGTAAAATTCTTTTTCAATTCCAACAAGACCAATATTTGATGGAACTAGTTTAAGTGTTTCGATTTCTGTTTTTAGGATAACATCTTCTAAACTTTTTGTTCCAAGCATAACATGATAAATATTGTATTCATAAGTATCTCTTCTAAAACCTAGAGATGTTGTAGCATTAGCTTGCGGATCAGCATCAATAAGCAATACTTTTTTTCCACCAAGCGCTAAAGCAGCACTTAAATTAACAGCAGTTGTTGTTTTACCAACACCACCTTTTTGATTTGCGATTGCTATAATCTCTGTCATCTTAAACTATACACCTTTTTATTATCGATCATAATAGAACCATCTTCTAATAAGATCGCATCTAATAATGAAACTTTTTCTTTATTGATTGTTGTTTGAAATACTTTACTTTTATTGAATTCTATCTCAAAATTACTAAAAATCTGCTTCCAGCTTTTTTTTCTATTTAAAAGCTCAAAATACTCATTAAGTAGTTTTGTACGGTCAAATTTTATATCTAAATAACCGAATTCATCAGATACTTTCAAAATGTTTAGTCCTATACCGCATAATAAAATATTATGTGTCACTGTAGTGATTGTTCCACCTATTTTTTTCTCTTCTATATAAAAATCATTTGGCCATTTCAGCCAAACTTTCGAACCATATTTGCTTAAAACTTCTTTTAGTAGATAACTAAAATAGATAGATGCTGATTCTAATTTGAGATCACTTGGAAGTTGATTTTTTGATAAAGCAAAAGAGAAAAAAAGATTCCCTTTTTTCCCATCCCAACTATTATCTCTACTTCCAATACCATTTGTTTGATTTTGTGTAACTACACATATTGGCAATTGATTGTCATTGCTTTTTATATATTCTTTTAAAAAAGTATGTGTAGACGTAACCTCTTCTAAATAAATAATCTTCATAGATTAAATAAAAAGATCTCCAACTAAAAGCCTACTCCCTCTTATATAATCAACTACATTTATAGCTTTTTTTGAAGGTGCTTGTACTTCAATAAGTTCTACACTTCCTTTTTGACACCCAACAATAATTGATCTATTTTTAATCTCTAATATTTGACCAATTATATTTATAGAATTTATTTCATGCAAAGTTAAATTTTTGATTTTTAATCCAGATTCTAAAAAAATTCCTGGCCAAACTTTATAAGCTTTATATTTTGAAAACAACATTTCGCTATCATTAAATTTTATTAATCCATCATGTTTAGATATTTTTCCACAAAAACTCACTTGTGTACCATTTTGCCTTTTTGGAGCAATTTGATTAAACTTTTCTAATACTTCTATGATAAGTTCAGCTGCAATTTGTGATAACGTCTTAAACAGTTCTTCTACATCTGTTTCAAGTCCAAGTTCTAAATATTTTAATCCTAAAATATCTCCACTATCTAGTCCCTCTTCCATCATCATTGCTGTTACACCACTAAAATTATCATTATTTAAAATCGATTTTTGGATAGGACTTGCACCTCTATACTTTGGAAGTAATGATGCATGAAGATTGATACAAGGTGCAATATCTAAAATATTTTTAGGAAGTATTTGTCCATATGCTGCAACAATAATAAAATCTGGTGATAAATTTTTTATACTATCTACCATTGAGCCATCTTTTAATGTTTCTGGTTGAAAAATTGGAAAAGTGTAATTATTATCCAAACAATATTTTTTTATATGAGGTGGTGTAATTAATTGTTCTCTTCCTACTTTTTTATCTGGTTGTGTAAAAAGTCCAACAATCTCATAATTCTCTTTTATTAGCCTATCTAAAATAATAGTTGCATACTCAGGAGTTCCCATATATAATATTTTTTTAGGCATTTTGAGCTCCAAAAAGTGTTCCTTTATTATGTATATTATCAAGTAAGAAACTTTTCGCATCTCTTAGATCAAAACCACTTGTTAAAAACATTTTTTTATTATTCGAAAGCAAAAAATCTGCTGCTTTTAATTTTGTAACTATCCCACCAGTTGCAAATTCACTATTTGCACTATGATTTGCTTCCAGTGCTTCTTTTGGAATATCAACAACATATTTTTGTAATATTGCGTTTGGATTTATATGTGGATTATCATCATAATATCCATCAATATCAGTTAATATTACTAAAAGATCAGATCCAAAATGCAAAGATATATGAGCAGATAGTTGGTCATTATCACCAAATACAAGCTCTTCGATTGCAGTTACATCATTTTCATTGAAGATAGGCACAACGTTGTTAGCTAATAATTCATTCATGGTGTCTTTTGCATGATTGAGTCTTATTGTATCTTTAAAAATACTTGCTTCAAGTAACACTTGAGAACAGATTATATTATGTACATCAAAATGTTTTCTATATGTCTCCATTAAAAGTGGTTGACCTATAGAAGCTAATGCTTGTTTTTTTGCAACTATTTTTTTATCAAGTTTGAGTAATGTATAACCTGACGCAACTGCACCTGAACTTACCAAAATCACATTGTAATTTTCTTTTAATTCAGCTATAAAATCTACAAGATTTTTTAATCTATCAAGCGCAAGTCCACTGTTGTTTGTTAAAACAGCACTCCCAACTTTTAAAACTATAGTTTTTTTCATTCTTTTTTTTAACCTTATTTATCTTTTAATAGATCATAAAGAGCAAATTTTAGACTCTCAATGTTTTTATGTGTAGCTGAAGATATAGGAAGTATAAAATATGGTAAATCTTTATTAAAATTTCCAAAAGTAAGATCTTGAACATAATAAGATAGCTCATTATCAAATCCATAACTATTCTCTTTAGCAACATCAAAAGAGATTCCACTTATAAATTCTTCTACTTTTGTATTTAGTTCTTCTGGATCAATAGCATCTATTCTTGTTAAAGCAATTGCAAATTTTCTACTTCCAAGTTCAGGTGAAAATTTGTTTATCTCCTCTTTTAGAACAGTGTATTGGCTTACCATATCTCTGTAATTAGCAACATCGATCATGTATAAAAGTGTATCAGTTCTTTCGATATGTCTTAAAAATTCGAGCCCCAATCCTCTTCCATCGCTTGCTCCATCAATAATTCCAGGAATATCAGCCATAACAAATGAGTTATATTCACCCACTTCTACAACACCAAGTTTTGGCGTAAGTGTAGTAAATTCATAGTTAGCTATTTGTGGTGTTGCATTCGAACAAACTGAAATAAGTGTAGATTTTCCAACATTAGGATACCCAACTAATCCAACATCGGCAATCAATTTAAGTTCTAATCGAATCGATTTTTCAATTCCAGGAAGTCCAGGTTGACAATAAGTAGGTGCTTGATTTCTTGAATTTCTAAAGTGAAAATTTCCCATTCCACCTTTTCCACCTTCTAAAAGAAGTGTTTTTTCACCCTCTTCCAATAAATCAAGTAATAATTCCCCTGTTTCGTCATCAAACACTTGTGTTCCAGGTGGCACTTTTAAAATAAGGTGATCTCCTGATTTACCTGTCATTCTACTTCCCATACCAGGCTGTCCATTCATAGCTCTTACTGAATGTCTCCCTTTATACCATGAAAGTGTATCTGTATTGTTATCTACGATGAAAAATACATCTCCACCTTTTCCACCATCACCACCATCTGGTCCACCATTAACAACACCTTTTTCTGATCGAAATGATGAGCAACCTCTTCCACCTTTTCCAGATGAGATCGATATTAATACTTTATCTATAAACATTTTTTACCTTTATTTGTACAATAAAAAAAGGGTACCATAGCAAAGCCATAGTACCCTTTCTATTAGCATTTCAAAGTTTTCACTTATGCAGCATAAACTGAAACTTTTTTTCTCTTTTTGTCTTTAATTTCAAATTTAACAACACCGTCTATAAGTGCATAAATAGTATGATCTTTTCCGATACCAACATTAGATCCTACGTGAACTTTTGTTCCTCTTTGTCTGATGATAATGTTACCAGCTCTTACAGTTTGACCACCAAATTTTTTAACACCTAGTCGTCTTCCTGCTGAGTCTCTATTATTCTGAGTACTTCCCTGACCTTTCTTGTGAGCCATCTTATTTCTCCTTAAGCAGCGATATTAGTAATTCTTACTTGCGTGAAGCTTCTTCTGAAACCTCTTTTAAGTTTACTATCTTTTCTTCTTCTTTTTTTGTAGATAACAACTTTTCTGTCTCTACCTTCAACAATAACCTCAGCTGTAACTACTGCGTTAGCAACATCTGCACCAACTTTTAGTGCAGAACCATCGTTAACAGCTATAACGTCTGTAAAATTTACAGTTTCTTTTGGATTTAGGCTTAATTTATCAACATTTAAAATATCACCTTGTGATACTTTGTATTGTTTTCCACCTGTTTTGATAATTGCATACATTTATATACCCTTTGAAATTTATGGAGCGAATTGTATCTTTTTTAAGTTTAAAGTTTCTTTAATGTGAATTATACAAATTTAATTTACTGATTTATCACTTTTTTCTTTTGTTTTCTAAAAATATTTTCAAAAACAATTATTCTACAATTTTAACTTAAACTTTTTTTATTACAATATTACCATTTCAAAAAAAGGATCAAAATGAAAAATATTTTCAAAATGATAATGGTGTTTATAGTATCAACATCATTTTTATTAGGTGCTGGGAAAGTTTCTGGAAATAGTGAACATGAAACTCCAAAATGGTTTAAACAAAGTTTCTTAGATATCACAGAAGATGTTGCAGAAGCAACACAAAACAATAAACATCTTATGTTATTTATCGATTTAGATGGTTGTCCATATTGTACAAAAATGTTAAATGAGAGTTTTGCAGCAACAAACGAAACAAGCGAGTATCTAAAAAAGTATTTTGATGTTATCAATCTCAATGTAAAAGGGAGTCGTGAACTTACTTGGCATGGAAAAACTATGAGTGAAAAGGAATTTGCACTTGAACTTAATATTCAATATAGTCCAACGATTCTTTTTTTAGATGAAAATCAAAAAATCGTTTTAAAACTGAATGGTTATAGAACACCAGCTAAATTTAAACAAATTTTAGAATATGTTGATGGTAAACACTATAAAACTCTTTCACTTACTGAGTATATGCAAAATAATACAGGTGATACAAAAACTTCAAAAGCGAAAAAATCTTCTAAAAACATACAAGATCTTTCAAAAATAGAAACACCAATAGCTATCATCTTTGAAGAAAAAAATTCACAATCATGTAAGTTTTTTAATGACGTAACACTAAAAAATAAAGATGTAAAAAAAGAATTTGAAAAATTTACAGTTGTAAGATTTGATGCAAGTTCAGATGAAGAATTTATCGGTGTTGATGGGAAAAGAACTTCCCCAAAAGAGTTTGTAAAATCTATCAATCTAGATTATAGACCAGGTGTTTTACTCTATGATAATAAAAAATTAATAGCTACTCAAGATGCTTTACTTTATAGCTTTCACTTCAAAGAGTTACTAAGATATGTCAGTGCCAAAGAGTATAAATATTTTGATAGTTATCTTGCTTATTTGGCTGTAAGACAAAAAGAACTCATCGAAGCTGGTGAAAATATTGATATCTCTAAATAAAAAAAGGTGGCCAGTAGACCACCTTTTTAAAATGAATTCTTATCGATTAGTGATAATCTCTAACTCCAGCGATCACATCCATCTCTAGCATTGCATTTTTTGGAAGTGCTTTTACTGCAACTGTACTTCTAACAGGTTTATGATCACCAAAAGTTTCTGCCATGATAACATTCACAATTCCAAAATCATTCATATCTGTTAAATAGATAGTCACTTTAATAATCTCATCTATAGAGCTATTATTATCTTCTAAAATTGCACTGATATTTGCAAAAATTTGTCTTGTTTGTTTTTTTACATCATTTTCGATCATCTCACCAGATGGAGTAAGTGCGATTTGTCCTGAAGTATAGATCAATCCACCAACTTTAACTGCTTGAGAGTAAGGTCCGATAGCTTGGGGTGCTTTAGTAGTATTTAAAAATTCCATAATGTCCTCTTTCTCATAATTTTTCGCATTTTACTAAAAAGAGAATTAAATTTTTATTATAAGTTTTCAAGATATTTTTTGAATATTATTTATATCACCTTTTTTAACTGATTCTATATTATCTTTTAAAATTCTTATCTTTCTAGTTTTTTCTTTGAATTCTACATCTTTACTTACTGTGATCGTTTGTAATAATTTATTATAATATGGAACTAAAAGGAGCATCAACTGATTTTTAAGCTCATCAGGAGTATAGATTTTCACCTCATCTTGAAGTAATATTCCCCTTAAAGTTGGATCATTTTTGTCTTCTAAAAAGAGATGAAATTCATTTCTATGTGTTTGAAACATCTCTTCATTGATATGATCTAACACAAGTCCAAGTAAACTTTGTGTCTCCAAAAGAGTTTTTATGATACTCAGCTCTGCAATATCAACTTGTGCAAGTTGTACTTTTGGTTTTGTATATCTATTATGCTCTTTAGTTAGATTTACTAAATTCGCACTGATATTTAGTTTTCCAGACACATAAGACTGATATGACTGTTGAATTATGGGTGAAAGATTTTTAAAATACTCATTTATATCATTGAGTGCTTTTTGCTTTTCATTAGGATTATACAGATCGTATTGCTGTGTTATAAAATCTATACTAAACTCAACAAAAGGCTTTGGATGGAGAAACATCTCATTTAACTCACCTATTTTTCTATTTTTTACCATATCAGCTGGGTCAAAATTATCACCAAAAATCACTACACCACCATCAAATCCATTATGACTAAGAAGCGTACTTGCTTTATATGCAGCATTTAATCCAGCATTATCACCATCATAGGCAACTATTATTTTTGATTCGCTTCTTTTTAGAAGTGGCAAATGATCAACCGTAAGTGCCGTTCCAAGTGTAGCAACTGCTGTTTTAAATCCAGCTTGATGGAGCATTATTACATCAAGATACCCCTCAGTTACAATAATCTTATGCTCTTTAAAAATATGCTCTTTTGCTATGTTATATCCATAAAGGAGTTTACTTTTATTGAAATACTTAGTTTGAGGAGAGTTAATATATTTTGCACTATGTCCACTTATTGTTCGTCCACCAAATCCTACAAGTTGATTGTTTGGTGTATATATAGGAAATGTGATCCTATCAATAAACCTAGCATAGATCCCATTTTGTCCATAATCAATAAGCCCAAAATCTTTTGCATCTGCAAGGTTAAAAAAATTGTTTTTAAGATATCCAATAGTTTCATGTGAACTTGGAGCAAATCCTAACTCAAATTTTTCTATTGAAAAAGAAGATATTCCTCTCTCTTTTAAATAGTTATTCACTTCACTATTATTTGTAAGTAATCTTTGAAAATAATTATTAAGTGATTCTATAACCGTGTAATCTTGCTTTTTATAGTTATCATCATATTCCAAAGAAAAATTAGTAAGCTGTGCGACCTTCTCTATCGCTTCTGGGTATGAGAGTTTTTCATATTCCATCACAAATTTGATAGCATCGCCACCAACACCACACCCAAAACAATGATAGATTTGTTTAGAGGGACTTATCACAAAAGAGGGAGTTTTTTCCCCATGAAAAGGGCAACACGCTTTATAGTTTGCACCACTTTTTTTTAT
This sequence comes from uncultured Arcobacter sp., assembly GCA_937860115.1. GTDB lineage: Bacteria > Campylobacterota > Campylobacteria > Campylobacterales > Arcobacteraceae > CAIJNA01. The sequence goes on from CALMBI010000095.1 coordinate 22,026, forward strand.
TTGTAAATAGGTTGAAAGTATATCTACTATATCAAGTGTATTTTTGAGATTTTCAATAGAATTTTTTGTGATCATGGTGGAGATTGTATCATATAATAACTAATAAGTATAACTAAGATATAATCATCTCTTTAAAAATTGAAGGAGTAAGTTTGGACGGATTAGTTATCGAATACCACGATCCACTTTTTGGTATATTTACACTATTTTTAGTAATATTTATCGCTTCATTTCTTACTTATGCTTATAATATTTATATCGAAAGAAAATCAAGAAAAGAGTATAGAGATTTTATCAAAAAGTTTGAGCTTGGTGATCTCAAAGAAGATGACTACATCTCACTTTATACCACTTATAATCTACCATTTGATTCTATTATCCTTTTAGCTTCATCATTTTTGCACAAGGGAGAATACAACAAAGCTGTTTCAGTGTATCAAGGTTTACTCAACCATGTAAAAGAACCAGTCAAAAAAGAGGAGCTTCTTGAACTTCTGGGAAAAACCTACTTCAAAGGTGGATTTTTGCAAAGAAGTAAAGAAACATTTTTAAAAATTTTACAATTTTCACCTAGAAATACACAAGCTCTTTTTCATCTTTTATTTATCTATGAAAAACTTAGAGAATATACAAAAGCAGAAGATGTTATGGAATCTCTTGATGAGATCGATGAAAATGTAAGAACAGACAAAACTTATATCAGAACACTTGCACTTATTGACAATATTCGAATGCCAATAGATGAAAAAACGCAAAAACTTTTAGCTATTTACAATATTAATCCTCTTATTGAAAGATTATTTTTGGATTTTCTTCTTAAATACAATAAACCATTTTTTTGGAAAAATATTGAGCTTTTTGATCTTACAAAAATCATTGATCTTTTGTGGTTTTTAGATCAAAAAGATTTGGAATTAGAAATTGTAGAAAAAATTCCATTTTTAAAACATCTTTATAGTGCAAAAGGTTTTTTAAAAGATAACGTAGCAAGTGAAATTTTTGAACTCTCAGTACTCATTGCAACAAAAAATTCTACACTTGATGTCAATCTAGATCTAAACTTTTACTTTTTATGTACAAAATGTAAAAAAACTATCCCTATGTATGATAGTAGATGCCCACACTGTCACAATATTTTAACACTCAAAGTAAAACCACAACTCACAAAAGGTTATTATGAAAAAAATTCATCTTTACAGTGACGGGAGTAGTTTAGGGAACCCTGGACCTGGTGGCTGGGGAACCATCCTAAAATACAAAAATAGCATCAAAGAACTTAGTGGTGGAAATCCAAATACTACCAATAATATTATGGAACTAACTGGTGTCGTTGAGGGTTTAAAAGCCCTCAAAGAGCCTTGTGAAGTTGAAGTAACAAGTGATAGTAAATATGTTGTACAAGGGATCAATGAGTGGCTTTTTAATTGGGAAAAAAACAATTGGAAAACAGCATCAAAATCACCCGTTAAAAATCTAGAACTTTGGCAAGAGTATCTTGAGGTTTCTAAAAAACATAAAATTAATGCAACTTGGGTCAAAGGTCATGCAGGGCATGAAGAAAATGAAAGATGTGATATATTAGCAAAAACTGAAGCTGAGAAATTTCGATAAAAAACATACTTGAAGTAATAGGATATAAATCAAAATTTTATTACACTTACAAACTTAAAAAGGATACAAATGAAAAAATACACTGAATTAGAGAAGTGTTTGGGTTATCAGTTTAAAAATAAAAATCTGATAATCGAGGCTCTCACTCACAAAAGTTACAAAAAAGCATACAATAATGAACGACTCGAATTTTTAGGAGACGCTGTACTCAATCTTATAGTGGGTGAATTTTTATACAATAAATTTCCAGATGCAAACGAAGGTGATCTATCAAAAATACGTGCAAGTTTAGTAAACGAAAAAGGTTTTACAAAATTAGCAAATGCTATTGGACTTGGTGATTATATTTATCTTTCTGAAGCAGAAGACAGAAATAATGGCCGAACAAAAGCTTCAATTTTATCTGATGCATTTGAAGCAATTATGGGAGCTATTTATCTTGAAGCTGGGCTTTTGACACTCAAACCAATTGTCTTAGATCTTTTAGATCAAAACTATGAAAATATAAATCTAGATGAACTTTTTAGTGATTATAAAACAGCACTTCAAGAGATCACTCAAGCTAGATTTGGAGCGATCCCTGTATATAAACTTGAAAGTGCCACAGGACCTGATCATCTTAAAGTATTTGAGCTTTCTTTGTGGATTGGAGATAAACACTACACAACTGCAAAAGGAAAAAGTAAAAAACTCGCTCAACAAGCAGCAGCTAAAATAGTTTTACAACAACTGCAAAATGAAAATAATAATTAGGATAACGCAATGAATAGCTTTGGAAGAAAATTTAGATTTACTACTTTTGGAGAGTCTCATGGTGTTGCATTAGGTTGCATTGTAGATGGTGTACCAGCTGGGATAAAAATTGATCTTGAGTATATCCAATCCCAAATGGATCTACGAAAACCAGGACAAAACAAAACACAAACTGCTAGAAGTGAAGCTGATAAGATTGAGATCTTAAGTGGGACATTTGAAGGACTGAGTACAGGTACTCCAATAGCTATGGTTTTATACAATGGAAACCAAAAAAGTGGTGACTATGAAAATGTAAAAAATATTTTCCGTCCTGCTCATGCTGATTATACCTATTTTCATAAATATGGGATACGAGATTATCGAGGTGGTGGAAGAAGTAGTGCCAGAGAAACGAGTGCTAGAGTAGCTGCTGGTGCTATTGCTGATTTGATTTTAGCTGAAGTTGGTATCAAAGTAGAATTTGGAGTATGTGAGATAGCTGGGATAAAAAGTGAATCATATGATTTTTCACATCCACTCAAAAGTGAAATCTTTGCACTCGATCCAAAACGAGAAAAAACCCAATATGATGCTATTATGGAAGCAAAAAATGCTCATGATAGTGTTGGTGGAGTAGCACTTATCAAAGCTTCAAATGTTCCAGCAGGTCTTGGTGAACCAATATACTATAAACTTGATAGTTTAATCGCTGATGCTATGATGAGTATCAACGCAGTAAAAGGTGTAGAGATTGGGGATGGATTTGAGAGCGTAAAGATAAGAGGAAGCCAAAACAATGACCAAATCACAAAAGATGGTTTTAGTTCAAATCATAGTGGTGGTATATTAGGTGGAATAAGTAATGGTGATGATATTTTTACCAAAGTTTATTTCAAACCAACTCCATCGATTTTTATAGAACAAGATACAATCGATATAGATGGTAATGAAGTCAAATACAAACTCAGTGGAAGACATGATCCTTGTGTTGCTACTAGGGGGAGTGTAGTCGCTAAGGCAATGATGAGTATCGTATTAGCTGATATGTTACTTTTAAATATGGGCTCACGTGTAGATCACCTCAAAGCTATCTATACTAAGTAGTTGTGTTTTAGAAGAAAGATTAAATAGTTTTTTTGGTACGATTGCCAAATATGAAAATGTAAAATATTAAAAAAATTTCTAAAGAGGAACTCAAATATGCTTAGAGTATTGATTGTAGATGACGCAAAAATTATGAGAATGAGTATAAAAAATATGGTAACCATTCAGCACCCAATAATTTCAGGTAGATAAACCTTACCTCTA
>CALMBI010000096.1 GCA_937860115.1 uncultured Arcobacter sp.
TTAGAACAATATGTTAAGCTTGCAAAAGCTGGTGCATCTGCAGAAGCATTAGAACAATCAGTTGCAGAAGTACATGGGGATACAGTACTTATTTTTGACAGCCTTACAAAACTTGTAGATACATATAAAGGGTAATTATTATGGAAAAAAACACAAATAACACAAATAATTTAAAAGCAATAGAAGAGCTGTTACAATCTTTAGCAGAAGGAGATTTTAGTGGAGATGATCTGTCGACTAATGATGAAAAAACAAAAGCAATTGTTGCATCGATTAATTCAATTAAAAATCAACTCAAAAATTCACTAGAAGATTCTGAAAAAATTACATTTGCTGTTGAAAATGGTGATTTTGATGTTAGAGCAGATACTTTAGAGTTAAATGGTGGGTTTGCAAAAATTATCAATAATTCTAACTATTCCGTGGATCTTCTTTCAAGTGTATATAGAGAACTTGGTGAATCAATTGAAAAACTTTCCGATGGAGACTTCACAGCACGAGTTACCAGTACATATGTGGGTGAACTTGAATATTATAAAAATAAGTCAAATATTCTAGGTGAAAATATGCTTCAAATAGTGAATGATGCAAGATTGATTCATGCAGCTATAGGAAGAGGGGAACTTGGTGTTCGAGTAGAATTAGAAAAATACCAAAATGATTTTGTCGATATCCATAAAGCAACAAATGAAGCGATCAGATCAATTGAAGATTTGATGCTTGATGTGAATCAAAATCTAAAAAGAATGGAAGTTGGTGATTTTACTCAAAGGATTACTGCTCAATATCTTGGAAGTTTTTCACATACTAAAGATGCTATTAATTCCCTTGCAAACAATACGCAAAATACACTTAATGATATCAATGGAGCACTTTTAAAACTAAAAGAGGGTGATTTTGATGCGATGATTGAGACTGAATATCAAGGTGCATTTGATGTAAGTAAAAATAGTATCAATTCTCTTGTAGATATTTTCACATCTATAGTAAATGAGCTTAGAGATGTACTTGGAGCTATGAGTAATGGTAATCTACAACAACAAATTAATTCAGAGTTACCAGGAAACTTTGGAGATATTAAATTAAGTGTAAATGAGTTTATCACAAATCTTACTCAGATTATCACAAAAGTAAGAACAGGTGTAGAAGAGATCGCAAAAGCTACACGAGAGGTAAATACTTCATCTCAATCACTTTCAAGTGGAGCAGAAGAGCAAGCAAGTGCTATCGAAGAAACAACTGCGGCTATCGAAGAGCTAAATGGTGCAATTGGTGAAAATACAAGAAAAGCAAACCAAACAAAAACACTTGCAAATGAATCATCTGCAATGGCTGTAAAAGGTGGTGAGTCTGTAGAAAAAACAGTTGAGTCTATGACTACAATCGCTGATAGAATTACGATTATTGAAGATATCGTTTATCAAACTAACTTACTAGCACTCAATGCTGCTATTGAAGCAGCACGTGCTGGGGAACATGGAAGAGGATTTGCTGTTGTTGCTGCTGAGGTTCGAAAACTGGCAAAAAGATCACAAGTTGCTGCAAAAGAGATTAGTGTTATCACTAAAAACAGTGTAAAAGTAAGTGAAGAAGCTGGTCAACTTATCAATAAATCTGTACCAATGATCGAAGAGACTGCATCACTTGTAGATAGTATCTCAAATGCAAGTAGTGAACAAAGTATTGGAATGGAGCAAATTAGTACGGCTATGCTTGAACTTGATGGTATTACACAACAAAATACATCTATGGCACAACAACTTTCAGTTGCAGCAGAAGAGCTTGATGGACAATCAAATGGACTTCTTAAAATGATGGAATTCTTTACTATTAATGAGCATGATGATCTAAGAATATTACCAGCTCATGCGAAAGAATCACAAGTTAAATCTAAAGAGATCGATCTTAGAGAATTTACTAGAATGTGAGAACCGTCACAAACGACAACTGCTTGTCGTTTGTAGGTTCGAAACCGAAGTTGATGTGAGAGTGAAACGAGCACCAACGAAGGTAGGGAGAACCAAAAGGGGTTTCGAAACCGAAGTTGATGTGAGAGTGAAACGAGCACTAACGAAGGTAGGG
>CALMBI010000097.1 GCA_937860115.1 uncultured Arcobacter sp.
AATACCTGATGAGCTCTTACCAAAAATCTTTGAACCATACTTTACAACAAAACATAAATCGCGTGGAACTGGTCTTGGACTTCATATGAGCTACAAGATAATAACAGAAAGTTTGCATGGTACGATCTATGCTACAAATGACAAAAATGGAGCGATATTTCATATCGAATTGCCTACTAAACTTGAACAAGAAAATAAAAAGGCGATAACTCATGGATAATACATAATTACAAAAAGCGAATCTACTTTTTGTTGAGGATGAGATACAAATAAGAAGTTTTGCAGCAGGTGCACTGGATATTGTTGTGGAAAATATTGATCTTGCTGAAAATGGACAAATTGGATTAGATTTGTTTTTAGAGTCTTTAGAAGATGGAAAAAGGAAATATGATCTGATTGTATCAGATCTTAGAATGCCAATCATGGATGGACTTACAATGATAAAAGAGATTCGAATCCATGATACCAATATACCAATATTAATCTTTACAGCTGATAATGATAGAAATTTAGAGGCTCAGAAAAAAGAGCTAGGTGTCAATGGGCATCTCCAAAAGCCAATGACAATGCTCAAATTAGTACAAATGATGAATGATTTACTTTAAACAAACTTTAATGATCAAAAGAGGATAGATGAAGATTACAACGAAAATACTTTTTGCACTCACAATAAGTTCTATGATCTTATTTGGGGTATTTAGCTATATCGCTTTTCACTATGATCAAAAAAAATATGTAGACCTAACAAAACAGCAACTAATCGCTGTTTCAAATATTCAAACACATAGACTTACTCAATATCTCGATTCTAAAAATGATATTCTAAAAATGATTGCAAATAGAACTCATCTTATCGAATTGGTTGATATGCAACTAAAAAATCCAAATGCTAAAAGATTACGTGAGATCTCTAGGGATCTTTTAGATATCAAAAATACTATTTCAAGTATCGTAGAGATCAAGATCACAAATCTAGAGGGTGCTGTGATCGCAAGTACTGAAAATGAAAAATTTTTAGATTACAAAATACCAAATTTTCCAACTTCAAAAGAGGATCT
>CALMBI010000098.1 GCA_937860115.1 uncultured Arcobacter sp.
TCTTATACTCTTCTTGTGCTTCATGATCTTGTTGTAATGCTCTAATAGCAAATTTACAAGCTCTAGATGCAGCATCATTTACAGACAGAGATACTTTAGTTGTAAAGCTTTTTTTGTATTCTGCAAATTCTTCTGGAGTTAAATCTTTTGAAGTTTTATTTTTCTCTTTTAATTTTTTATCCGCATCTTTTTGTTTTTTGTCATCAAGAAGTTTTACTTCAGTTGCTTTAGAATTAATTGCAGCTTGTGTTTCAGCTATTAAAACTGAATTATCCATTGCATGTCTTCTGAACTCTAAGTGCATTTTTTTAGCAATTGGATTAAATGTATGAGCTTGATCTAAAACTGCTTGTGCTCCTAATTTTTCTGCATTACATACCACAGCTACGTCTAGTGCATATGCATCACTAGCTTTTGCTGCTGGCTTTTCTGGAGTTGAAGGTGCTGTACCACATCCTGCAAGAAGTAATGCTAAACCTGCTGATACTGTTAGTGTAGTAATATTTTTCATAGTTTATCCCCTTACTTTCTTAAATCTGGACCGTCAATTTTCATTCCATTTGACATATATCCCATGAAATAAAGTAACTCTTGCATATCTTTAGAATCTTCTTTTGGTGCTTTTTGACCTTCATCATTGATACATCCACTCATTCTTTTTTCTAAAGTGAATAAAGCATTTGAAGAATTTCTATATGCAGGAAAATGTGTAGTAGCACCAAGTAATGGAGACATATACTCATTTCTTACTCTTTGTCCAGTACCTTGTACGTGACATGTTGCACATGATAATTTTAAATATCCTCTTTGTGAATAGTAATATTTTTTACCTCTTTCATAAGCTTCAGCAGCTTCTTTAGAAGTGATTTTAACATCTACAACTTTCCCAGCTTCCATTGCTTTAGCAGCAAAAAATGCTTGTACATTTTGCATATCTTTATCACCAGAACCTAATTTTTTTGCTTTTGGATCAGCAGCTGTGATACAAGCATTTATAGCTTCAGCCAATGACACTACTGATTTTTTACCTTCGTCAAACTTAGGATATTCATTACTTACAGTAGGATCTGGAAAGCATCCTTTAAGTGATTTATTGTAAAATTCTTCCCCTTTTGCTATGTTGTCTTCATATGGCAAAAATGCTTCTTTATTAGTATCATACAATTCTTTTGCAGGAGAGTTGTATGCATATGTTCCAAGTGCGAAATCGTTATGTTTTACACCTTTTGTGAATTTTGTTAATTCTTCATCAGTTGAGTTTGCGAAAAACTTGTCTTTATTTTTTTCTGCATCTTCAAATTTAGATTCAAAATATTTGATGAGTGCTTCCCTGTCTTTTTCTGCTTGCTCATTAAAAGCATTAGCGTACATTGAACCTGCAGCTAATGCTAAAACAACAGAAGATTTTGCGATTTTTAATAACATATCGTCCCCTTTTTTTGTTTTATTTTAAGAAGTAAGATTATTTTACTTCTACTGTATCTTCGTCTTTATTTCCAAGTAAGTCAACAGATTTAATTACAACCTTATCACCTTTAGAACCTTTGAATGAAAATTTAATAAATGGATCTTTAGATACAAATTGGCTTACAGACATTTCAAAAACTACATCTGCACCAACAGTAGCTATGATGTGTGTTAAAAAGTTAGTAGCAACTTTTTTTCTTTCAGCTTCTTGGTAACTAAGCATGTCATGTTTAAACATACCTTTAACTTCAACGATTCCACCTTTTTCTTTTGCTTTTAATTTCATTTTACTCATATTTTTATTCCTTTAATTATTTTCTAATTTATGCTATTTTTACTCAATAAAGTAGCGGTTGGATCAACCACCACATCCACCGATTGTAACTTTTACTTCTTTAGTAACAGCGTGTAAAACACCATCAACATCAGCTACTACTGTAACTTTTCCAGTTTTTTGCATTTTAATTCTTATTGCATAATCTGCAACTGTTTTACCATTTAATGTAAATACAGCAACTGTTGCTTCTGGATTAGCATCTTGGAATACTGCTATAGTTTTAGCATTTAAGTTAGTATCAAAACCGATTGGAATAACGGCACCATTCTCAGCGATCTCTGGAGCAGATAGATTGATTCCACCTTCAACTGTTTTAGTTGTTCCAAACATAGCTTTCATAGCATCATCAACTTTTGTTGCAGTCCAAACCATAGGTTTAGAAGCTCTAAAATCTTCTGCACTTAATGATGCAGGAATCATTGATACTGCAGCTACACCTAAACTTAATCCTAAAAAATTTCTTCTGTTCATACTTTTTCTCCTAAAATTATTGTAATGATTTTAAATAAGCAACCACTGCTTTTATTTCTGTATCTGTTAACCATCCATTTGCACCAAATGCTGGCATTGCAGTTACTTTTGATTTTCCTGGATATGTATCATAAATCATGTCGTAAAGCATTTTATCATCATATCCAGCAACCATAGATAGATCTGGTCCTACGCTACCTGGTCCATCAATTTTTTGTCCACTAATTGCGTGACAAGCAAGACAATTACCCTTGTTTTTGTCATTAAATACTTTTTCACCCTCTTTTACCAAGTCAGCTGCAAAAATATTTGAAACTAGTAAGCTACTAACAGCAGATGCTAATAGTATTTTGTTTGCTACTTTCATATCAACTCCTTCATTTATTTTAGTAATCTTTTAATACCAAGACGAAGAATTATAATCTAATTTTTTTACAAATGTCAAGCTTTTTTGCAAAAAAAATCGATAAATTTCATACTATAAGTTGAGCTTGTTTATATTATAAGTTCAAAAAAATTTATTTTTCTATAATTCCCATTTTATAGTACTTTATTGATAATTTTTAATAATAAAGCAGATGTGTACTTTTTATAAGTTTTTACTATCCTTGACACTTTTTTAGCTGTTTTCTCATATAATTTTTTATTATATTAAGCTGAATTGATAAAATTATTTTTTGTAATATTGGTTAGAAATAAAAAAAGCTCACTTTAAAAAAAGTGAGCTTTATAAGGAAAGTCAATTATAAATATTATTTACTTGCTTCAATCATATAATCAACGATTTTTTTGAAATCATCATCACTCATATCAACACCACCTTTTGGAGGCATACCATTGATACCATTGATACCATTACTATAGACACCATCTAAACCTTTTGCAGTTACTTTTGCCCATGCATCTTTATCACCTACAACTGGCGCACCAATAGCTGCATTTCCATGACAAGCACTACATTTTTCTTCATAAGCACCTTGCATTGGATGAGCTGCTTTATTTTCTGGTACAAACCAATCTCTTTTTGTAGATGGAGCTGGTTGGAAATCTTTTAACTCATTTTGAATTTTAAGAACAGGTACTTTTCCTTTGATACAATCTTTCATACATTTTGTACCTTTTCCATAATTCTTTGGATTAGCCATGAATTTTTGGATATTTTTTGGTCCATCATGTGGATTTTTTGTATCTACATCTGGATAGAATCCCTTAGCATTTGGCATTTTGATTTTTAAGAATTTCTCTCTATCAAGAACATAATCATCACCTAATTCTTCACCATCAATTTTGATGCTATTAATAGATAATAAATATGCAACTAAAGCATATGTTTCACTATTAGATAAGCTTTTTGGATGTGGGAATGGCATTGCATCTTGAATATACCAAAATAGCGTACTTGCGTATGGCCAATATGATCCAATAGTTCTAATAGGAGCATCTGGATTTGGATTTTCATCAGCTGGGTTCATTAATTGGTTTTTTAAAGTAGAAACAGTTCCACCTGCAAGTCTAGGATATCCTTTTCCACCTGCTCCAAAATCACCATGACACATAACACATTGTGCATCATATAATTCTCCACCTTGCTCAACTGTACCTTGTGCTTTTTTTGGTTTACCATCTTCACCAAGTACAACTTCACCATGTTTCATATCAAACTCAGGTAAACCTGTTCCATCTGGCATTACATCAATGTTCCATGCTCTGATCTCTCTTTCAGTTGGAGTTCTACCATGGTTATATTTTACTTTTTGGTCATTTACATAATATGATGTATATTTACCTTTTTTAGTATCATATTTAACACCACCATCAATTGCAGTCTCTTTTGCAGAAGCTGATGTTAACATTAAAGAAGCTGATAAACTTATACCAACAAGAGTTGCTGCCTTAAGCTTTATGTTTTCTAATATGTACATTATTGCACTCTCCTTTTTCATTTATTTCCCAAGTTACGATACCATTTCTATGATATACATTTTCAACACCAACTACAGAAGTTTCTTCATCAATTGTAGGTTGAATATTACCCATATCATCTGTTGATCTACTTGCAAGCAACATTGGCTTACCATCCCATTTAGTGATGTAGCTAAATCTTGTCCAAGATTTTGGTAATACAAGACCTTTTAGTTTTGCTTCCATCCAGTTATCTCCACCATCAAACGTGATATCAACACCTGTAATAGTTCCTTGACCTGACCAAGCTAAACCTTCTATCTCTACCATATCTCCAACTTTAAGTTCTGTCCATGGTTTTTCAGGACATGGACTTGTAACTACCGAGTTAACTTCATTTGCCCAGAAATATTGGATAGCTCTACCATCAGCTTGAAGCATTGTATACTTAGATGTTTCTTCTTTTGAATGCCATGGTTTATCAGAGAATTCTAATCTTTTTAGCC
>CALMBI010000099.1 GCA_937860115.1 uncultured Arcobacter sp.
ATATGCCCTACTTCTATCCCTTTTGTATAGGAGAGTTTCCCACCACAACATTCACAAATATCACCCTCTTTAACAGCAACTAAATCAAAATAAACATCTTCGCTTAAACAACAAACATCAACACCACCAAGATGATAATGCTCCTCATTTGCTCCACAAACCATATCATTTTCATCTTTGAGTTCACTATCTATTTTATAAATCACATTTGATGGAAGCTCTTTAATCCCAACATATCCAACAACAAGTCCAGCCGTTGTTATCTCCTCTTCATTAGCATCTACTAGCTCTAATGCATTTACACTATTGCATGCTTTTGTCTCTTCAAGTTCATCATCTCCTCGAACAAAAAATACTGCTATCTTTTCACCCTCTTCATAAAGTGCTTTTTTAATAACAGCTTTGATTGTTTGTGATGGTTTTACCTCTAAAAAGTTTGAAACTTCCTCGATTGATGTAAGATTTGGTGTATGGATTTTGCCACTTGTTAAACTTTTTTTCTCTTCAACTTTTCGTGGCACTCTTTTTGCAGCTTCGATATTTGCCCCATAACTACAACTATCACACACTACAATAGTATCCTCTCCACTATCTGCTAAGACATGGAACTCTTTACTTCCAGTTCCACCAATCGCTCCACTATCAGCATCAACAATTCTAAAATCAAGCCCAAGTCTTGTAAAGATTTTCTTGTAAGTTTCTTCCATAAGATGAAACTCTCGAATCATATCTTCAGTATCCGCATGGAAAGAGTAACCATCTTTCATTAAAAATTCTCTACCTCTCATAAGTCCAAATCGTGGTCTTGCTTCATCTCTAAATTTTGTATTTATTTGATAAAGATTCAAAGGTAAATCTTTATAACTTGTCACTCTATTTTTAACAAGCTCTACCATCGCTTCTTCATTTGTTGGACTTAAAACAAAACCATTATTTTTTCTATCTTTGATTCGTAGCATCTCTAAGCCCATCTTTGTAGCTCTTCCACTATTTTCCCAAAATTCTAGTGGTGTTACAAATGAAAGTTGTACCTCCATAGCTCCACTATTATCAAGCTCTTCTTTTACTACATTTCTTATCTTGTCAAGAACAATTTTACCTAGTGGCAAGTAGTTATAAAGTCCACTTCCACTTGTACTTATAAATCCAGCTCGAAGTAAAAATTGGTGAGATGGAAGTGTTGCATCATTTGGTGTTTCTTTTGTAGTTGGTATAAAAAATTTTGAGAATTTCATCTTAGTTTATTTCCTTGTAGTTATTTATAAAGTCATTTTCAATTTTGATTCCAAAAAGATTTTGGGTTGTATTTAATATCTCATCACCCTCTAGTGAAGTTGAAACTGATTTTAGTTTGATTGTTGGTTCATGTAAAAACTCTGCCATTATTGTTTTACAAAGTTTTTCAATATTATCTTTATCATCTGGGTTGATAAATCTTTTTTTGATTGCATTTTGAATTTTTTTCTCTATTATCGCATCACTTTTTGATCTCATATTTTTGATAATTGGATCAACAGAGAGAGTTTTGAGCCAAACATAAAATTCCTCTGTCATGTGCCCAACGATACTAAAAGCTTCCTTCGCTTGACCTGCTCGAAGTTCTAGTGTTTCATTAACAATACATTGTAAATCATCAACACTATAAATATTCACTCCCTCAATTTGCATCTGTTCAATATCTCTTGGAAGTGCAATATCAAACCAATTTCTCTCCTCTTTAAAAGGTTTAACCATCTCTTTTTTGATAATTGGATATGGAGCTGAAGTTGCAGTAACAAGTAATCTCATAGAATTTAAAAGATTCTCAAGCTCTTCATAGGCTCTTACATCTATTTGTGATGGCCTATAAGTTGCTCCATTTCCATCCATTAAAATTGAGTGAGCTAACACTCTTGCTTTTTTTATATTTCTGCTACAAATAACCACATCAAATCCACTTTTAAGTAAGTGCCTACAAGCAAGTTCACTCATCTCTCCAGCACCAATAACAAGAGCTTTCACACCAGATGAGTCTTTGTAAAGTTGTTTTGCTTTTGCTACTGCTGTTGAAGCAACTGAAACAGAACCCGTTCCAAGTTGAGTGATATTTCGCACTTTTGCAGCACATTTAAACGCAAAATTCATTACCCTAGAGAGTTTCAAAGAAGCAAAGTTTTTATCAAGTGCAAATTTAAAAGCATCTTTAAGTTGTCCAGCAATTTGAGTTTCCCCAACAACAAGAGAATCAAGTGATGAAGCTACTGTAAAAAGATGATAAATCGCTGCTTTATTTTCATAAATATCTGCTCTCTCTTTGAGATCAAGATAATCTAGTTCACTTCGATTTGAAAATTGCTCAATGATATATTTTGAGGTATTTGCACTATCTTTTACACTTGCTATTAGTTCGACTCTATTACAAGTTGAAATCAACATCGCTTCATTGATATGTTCATTATGAAGCACTTTTTTTAAGAAAGTTTCTTTTTCTAATTCATTGCTAAATGATAGTTTCTCTCTTATACTTATGTCTGTATTTTTATGAGTGAAACTAACTATTAAATATTCCATATACCCTAATCCATTGTTTTACATATTTTTTATTAAAGGGGTAGATTATACCTTTTTCTTACTTTTGATACACCCATTATTTATTTTTTCTAAAAACAGCAACTTTAAATCGATCCCCCATTCCAACTGGTTCGAGTAAAGTTTTTACTTTATTTGCTTCTCTTAGATATGTTTTTTCATCTGCATTTTTATGGAACATCTCTAAAAGCTCTATAATTCCAAATCGCACAAGTGCTTTGAGTTGTGTTTCATAAATAATATTTTCAACGCAAAGCTCTTTAAAACACTCTATCAAAAATCCAAAATTGACATCAAATGTGATATCTGATTTTTTACAAAGTTCTGCAATATCTAGATTCTCTTCAAAAATTGGATACACTTTGTGCTTACTATAGATTCTACAAGAAAAATCATTACGAGGAAAATGGTCACCATAATCAAATGTGATAAATTCATATTTTTGTATCGAGTCTCCAAGTGCTTTTGCAAATGGTTTAAAAGAGAGTGGTACTTCACCTTTTGTGATCGAGTTTTTTTGACAAACTTCAATTAATTCTTGATTATCTGTTTTTTCAAAAATTATCGTATGATCTTGTACAAACCCTTGCTCCAAGTGATTTTCTTTTGTGATCACTAATTCACAAGGAAATGCATCAAAGATCTCATTTGCCACGACAATAGCACTTTCTAATTGCACCTCATCAAGTGAACTAAAATGATGAAAATTGATATTCTTACCAAATGATTCATCAAGATATTGTTGTTGTTTGATTCTAAGATTTTCATACCTCTCAACAATAGCAAAAGTAAGAGTTTTTAATAGTTCTGGTCTTAACGTATAGATAAACTGGATCATATCTGCCATCAAATATCCATGATGTGCACCAATCTCCAAAATAGTCGTATTCTTTGAAACAAATCCACTATCGATCGTTTCTATAATTCTTTTAGCGATACTCCCACCAAAAAGGGAACTTGCACTCACAGCAGTGAAAAAATCACCCTCTTTTCCTATTGTTTTGTAGTTTGAATAGTAGCCATCTTCTCCATACAACCACTCATCAAAATACTCACTAAATCGTTGCATTTTCTATTTTTCCATAGATCTCAAGAAGTTCTAGTTGTTTATCAATTTCATAAATTTTCATATTAAGAAGTTCGCTATCTCTTGTATTTTCAATCACTTTTACATCATCTTGTGTTTTTATCCCAACACCTGCTAGCTCTTGATTTTGAGCTAAAAGATCATTATACACTATGATATTTTCCTTTGTAAGAGAGAGCTTTGATTCTATCATTTTCACTTTTAGGTCTTGTGTCTGAAAAAAGTTTTGTTCTTTTATTTTTAAAAGCTCTAGGTCTTGTTTTGATTTGAGATAGTCAGCTTTAGCAGAACCTGTTTTTGCATAATAGTTATAATCAAGTGGCACCACTACACTTACTCCATAAGAAGTAGCCGTTAAATCTTTAGGATGAGTTGCAGATACACCTACATGATCATAAGTGTATGAAGCATTTGCTGTTGCGTATGGTTTATAATTTGCATTTGTGATATCTTCAACATATTTTTTGCCATCTATATCTACATTTGTTTTTTGAATCTCAAGATGATTTTTATCGAAATCCTCTAAAGTAATCTTAGTAAATGTTGGCAACTCAACTCTATATGGATCAAGAGTTGAAAGATTTTTAAAACTATTTATCAGATTGATTTTATTAAATTCTAGTTCCACAAGAGCTGCATCGATCCCATTTTTTGTTAAAAGCGCATTATTTAAAAATGAGATATCAAGTAAGCCATTTGTCACGCTCTCTTTTTTTATTCGTAGATCTATTTTAGCATTTGCAAGAGCAAGCTTTTGTTTTTGGATCTGTAAATCAATTTTTTTGATATTAAACGCAAGATTGTATGCATTTTTGATAAGTGCTTTTTTTTGGATCTCAATAGAAAGCGAACTAGCTGATCTTATATTGTCAGCATATTTCATTGTACTTTCAATCCCACCACTTTGGAAAATAGTTTGTGTAGTCGAAATAGTAGAAGTGATACTTTTCCCAGGAGCAGATCCCTCCTGATACGAACCCGTATAAGAGATAGGTTTTACCCACTGGTATTTTGTAGCTTCGCTATCTTGGATAGCTTTTTCTTTTTGAAGTTCAAGTGAACTCTTTTGAGCATCTGATAAAATCTCTGCTCCAAATAAAGAAACCCCTAGCAATAATACCGATGCAGTTATTTTAGAGAGTTTTAAGTGCATTTTCTAACCTTTCAAATCCAAGATTGATCTCTTTTTTTGTAATAGTAAGTGGTGGCAAAAATCTAAGAGTGCTTCTTCCACTTTTAAGCACAAGAACACCCTCATTAAATGCAGAAGATACAATTTTCCCTAAAGTCTCATCATCAACGATTTTGATCCCTCTCATAAGACCAATCCCTGTAACATACTCCATTTTATCTTTGTATTTTTTAGCAAGTGATTTTAATTTTTTCTCAAAATAAGAGATCATTTGATCTAGTTTTCCATCTTTTTTATAATTATCTAGTATCTCTAATACTTCAAGTCCTGCTCTAGTTACTAGATAATTTCCCCCAAAAGTGCTTCCATGGTCCCCAGCTGTTAAAAGTTCTTTATGTTTTGTAAGAATTGCCCCTATTGGAACTCCACCACCAAGACCTTTTGCAAGAGTTACAATATCTGGTTCAATTTCATAAAGTTTTGAAGTTAAAAATTCTCCACTTCTAAATACACCCGTTTGTACTTCATCAACAATCAAAAGAATATCTTTCTCTTTAAGATAACTTGCTAATTCTTGAATCTCCTCTTTGTTAAATGGACTCACTCCACCTTCACCTTGGATAAGTTCAAGCATAACAGCAACCGTCTCATCATCAATCGTCTCATAGATATCTTTAATCGTTGGGACAAATACAAATCCATCAGGATATGGGGCAAAAAAATCACTATGAAATTTTGCTTGACCTGTTGCTTTTACTGTGGCTATCGTTCTTCCATGAAAAGAGTGTTCTAGTGTAATGATTTTGTATCTTTTATTTTCAAATTTTGTTCGACCATATTTTCTTGCTATCTTTATAGCACCCTCGTTTGCTTCAGCTCCACTATTTGAGAAAAACACACCAACATCATATCCAGCAAGTTCATTGATTTTCTTAGCTAAAAGTGCTTGAGGCTCAATTGCAAAAAGATTTGAGATATGAGTAATATTTTTTACTTGCTTATAAATAGCATCGGCTACTTGTTTATTTCCATGCCCAACTGAAACGACACCAATACCACTTGTGAAATCTATATACTCTTTTTTATTTTCATCGGTAAGTGTTGCATTTTTCCCTTTTATAAAGTTTACATAATTTCGTGCATAAGTTTGTAATACATAATTTTTATCAATATTTTCTAATGTCATATTTGCTCTCCCAATGATCTTTTCATAAATAAGGGGCGATTATACCGATTTTTTTATAAGAAGTGAGTATAATCTAGTATGAAAAAAGTTACACTCAATGATATAAAAGAATTATTACAAAGTCGTCATTCTTTGGGCGATATCACTTCACTCAAAGATTTACCACCACCTATTCACTTTAAAGATATCGATAAAGCCACAAAAAGAATCATCCAAGCAATAGAAAACGATGAAACTATCAATATTGTTGGTGATTATGATGCAGACGGTGTAGTTTCAACTGCTATTATGGTTGAGTTTTTTACTAAAGCGATCGGTATAGAAGTAAACTATATGATACCAAATCGTTTTACACACGGGTATGGAATAAGTAGTAAAATCCTAGAAGATATCTATGATGGGATCATTATTACAGTTGACAATGGGATCAGTGCAGTTGAAGCTGCCCAGATTTGTAAAACGAGAGGACTCGATCTTATCATCACTGATCATCATACGGTTGGAGTTAGTATCCCAGATGCTTACGCAATAGTCAATCCAAAACAAGATGATTGTGAGTTTCCATTTAGTGATATTTGTGGAGCAAATGTCGCTTGGTATTTGTGTGCAAATATCAAAAAAGAACTTGGGCTTGATTTTAATTTAATGGCGTTTTTTGATCTTTTAACTATTGCAATTGTAGCAGATGTGATGCCAATGAAATCTCTTAATAAAACAATCGTAAAACGAGGACTTCAAGAGCTTTCAAATTCAAAAAGACCTGCTATTGTAGCGATTCGGGAAAGATTTAATCTAAAAACTTTGAGTGAAGAGGATATTGGATTTAAAATCGCTCCACTTATCAATTGTGCTGGACGAATGGAAGATGCAACTATTGCTTTAGAATTTTTACTCTCTTTTGATGAATATGAGGCAAATGAACAACTTGATTATTTAATTGAACTTAATGAAAATAGGAAAAAAGAGCAACTCTTTATTTTTGAGGAAGCAAAACAAAAAACATATTCAAACGATAATGTAATTGTTGTGCATAGTGACAGTTGGAATGAAGGGATTATAGGGATTGTTGCAGCTAAACTATGTGAAAAATATAAAAAACCAAGCTTTGTTTTTAAACAAAATGGGCTCACACTCAAAGGAAGTGCAAGGGGAAATGGAGATATCAATCTTCATACACTTCTTACGAAAGTTTCCCATCTTTTAGTAGGGTATGGTGGACACAAAGGAGCTGCTGGACTTTCGCTAAAAATAGGAAATTTTGAAAAATTTAAAGAAGAGATCAACAAAGCATACAATCTTGTACCAAAAGAGGAAAACTATATCAGTAGTGAATATTTATGTGAGATGGAACTTGATTTAATTGGCAGAGAACTTTTTGATTTGATCAATAGTTTTAGACCTTTTGGATTAGAAAATACACTTCCGGTGTTTAAATTTTCAAATTTGCTTGTCAAAGAATCAAGAACAATAGGGAAAAATAAAGAGTATAAAAAACTTATTCTGACAGATGGACAAAAAACCATAGAAACACTTGTATTTGTAGATATTGATGAGATACTAGAAGGTACAAAAGTGGATATCTTAGCCACAATCGATAAGAACGAATTCAGAAATGAAACCACTTATAATCTTCTTTTAAAAGAGATTTTGTAAAAGATCTCTGACTCTTTTGAAAAAAGTTAAATTTGACATAAATCTTACATAAGAGCCACTTACAAATTCAAACCCAACCAAGTAGCTAATTTTATATTCCAGCTATTTTAGGCTTTTAAAAATTTTTTTTGCTCTCGTATTGAGTTAAATTCTTAGTTTTTATCTAAAAATTAAAATTTCTTTTGTTCCTATGCTTGAAGTTCTATTTTTTCTTTTAACCCTTTAGAGTTTTTAGGATTTATATTTATGATTGGTCATAAAAAAAGGGTTGCCGATAAACGATAACCCTTTTGTATTTTATAGCTCTTTAGACTACAGTTTAGATTCGTATCTTCTTAACATATAAAGTTTTTTCATTTGTTTTTTTCTAGCATTGATTTTTTCTTTCTTTTTCTTTTCAGGATTAGATTCGAAATATCTTCTTGCTCTTGTTTCTGTAACGATTAAACTTCTGTCACATTGTTTTTTAAATCTTCTATATGCTTCTTCAAAAGATTCTGTTTCTTTTACTTTAACACCAGGCACTATAAATCACCCACTTTCTTTTTTAAATTGAGGGCGAATTTTAGTTAATTTACCCTTAATAGTATCTGATGTAAAATGAACAAATTTTAATAAACAGAGAAATACAATGAATTTAACACACTTAGATGACAATAATAGACCTAAAATGGTAGATGTTTCAAGTAAAGTTGAAACTACAAGAATAGCCGTAGCTACAGGTACGATCACTATGTCAAAAGAGGCATTTGACAATGTTGTCAATAACCAAAATAAAAAAGGACCAGTGATCCAAACAGCTGTGATCGCTGCAATTATGGGAGCTAAAAAAACACCAGAACTTATCCCAATGTGTCATCCACTCCTTCTGAGTGGGATCAACTGTGACGTTGAGCAACTCAATCAGATATGTGGATTTAAACTTACCCTTACAGCTAAACTGAGTGGTCAAACAGGTGTAGAAATGGAAGCATTAACAGGTGTAAGTATAGGACTTTTGACTATTTATGATATGGTAAAAGCGATAGATAAAGGGATGGTGATCAGTGATGTACGGCTGGAGCATAAAAGTGGTGGCAAAAGTGGGGAATATAACAGATGATAGATTTAAGTAAACACAAATTAGAACTCGAATATCCATGTGAATGGTGCTATAAAATAGTGATTCATGATGAGCATGATGGGCATCATATTGCAAAAGAGGTTTTTAAAGAAAGACCTCATAAAGTGAGTCACTCAAAAGTAAGTAGCAAAGGAAAATACAAAAGTCTTAATATTGAACTTTTAGTTCATAATGATGATGATAGAACGTACTTTCATAAAGAATTACATGCTCATCAACACGTCAAAATGGTTATCTAAAAGATGTCAAATATTGTATTTACTACAGATAATTTAAGGGTTGAGATAGAGCCTTTTGAGATACCTTGGCTGAAAATCTTTACGATAGAATCATACAAAGAGTTTAGTGATACACCCTATGAAGTAAAGCTTGAGATACTAAAACTCCTTGATATTATCGAAAAAGAGATGATTAGTTATTTTCATCCTGATAAGATAAATATTGCTTCTTTTGGAAATTATGTACCACATGTGCATTTTCATATCCAAGCGAGATTTAAAGAGGATAGTTTTTTTCCTGAGCCAACTTGGGGTAAAAAAATGAGAGAATCAAATCTAAAACTAGATCTTGACCCATTTTATAATCATTTGCGAATAGAATTACAAAACGAGTGTATAACAAATGGATAGAAGAGATTTTTTAACTCTTAGCATTCTTTTCCCTTTGAGTACGAAACAATTATTTGCAGAAGGTGAATTTAGGTATGCAAGATATTTTTACCACCCAAGAAGAGTATGGATATCTTCTTCTTACAAGAAGTAAACTAGCAAAAGTACAAAGAACTGTAGGTTATGGTAAGTTTAATTTAATATCGTTTGATGAAACACTTACGATTGCAAAAAATAGTCCTAAAATAGGTGAATTTACAAATGGCGAGATTGCTTTCTTAGAAAAAATATTTTATGACAATCCAAATAAATATGGTTTTTATGGTATTAAAACAGCAGAAAAACTTACTGATAGTATCAATAAAAGTGACACGATAAAAATAAATGGCACTGGGCACTATCTATTTCGTGGTAAATCATATGAAAACTATAATAGAATACTCAAAGATGTTGGGAGAGATATTGTATTGACTTCTGGTATTAGAAGTATTCCAAAACAAATGAGTCTCTATTTAGATAAAATTTATACCTCCAAAGGAAATATCTCTGAAGCATCTAGAGTTATAGCACCACCCACTTATACACACCATGCAATCAGTGATTTTGATGTTGGGAAAAAAGGGTTTGGAAATAAAAATTTTTCTACCTATTTTACAACAACTGAAGAATTCAAAAATTTAATAAAATTAAATTATGTAAGTATCCGATATACAGAAAATAATAAAGATGGAGTTATCTATGAACCTTGGCACATTCAAGTTGTATAAAGCAATAATTGTTAGTTTTTCTCTTTCTTCAACACTTCTTTTTGCTCAAAATACTCAAACTATGAAAAATAATGAAACATCATCAAAAGTAAGTACTATTGTAGACAAAAAAGGAAATGTAGATTCAAAAAATCTTGATGAATTTGGATTTGATCTGATTAAAAAAGGAGATGACAATAATAATACTCTTTTGATTGTGGGTGCTATTCAAGGAGATGAGCCAGGTGGATTTATGGTAGCTTCACTACTTTCTACACATTACCAAATCGAAAAAGGTTCTGTTTGGATAGTACCCAATTTGAATTTTTATAGTATTATCAAAAGTGGCCGTGCTCCTTTTGGAGATATGAATCGAAAATTTGCAGATCTTCCAATAAATGATCCAGAGTATAATATAGTCGAAAGAATCAAAGAATATATTGTAGATCCAAGCGTCAAACTTATCGTCAATCTTCATGATGGAAGTGGTTATTATAGACCAATGTAAATCGATAATATGCATCAACCCCTCAGATGGGGTCAAACTATTGTGATCGATCAAGAACTTTTACATAATGTAGCTGACTATAATGATCTTTATACTATAGCTGAAGAAGTTGTAACTCATACAAACAAATATCTTTTAAGAGAAGAAGATGAATATCGTACAAAAAATACGCATACAAGATTTAAGAAAACATTTGAAGAGCAAGAGATGTCTAAAACTCTGACATACTATGCTATAACTCATGGAAAATCAGCATTTGGCCATGAGACAAGTAAGAGTCTTCCTACAAATGAAAGGATCTATTATAAACTTCTTTCATTAGAAAAATTTATGAGTATTATGGGGATTAAATTTAAACGAAATTTAGATTTAACTCCTGCAGGTATAGAAAAAGCATTATCAGAAAATATCGATATTACATTTGAAGATTCCAATCTCAAAATGCCACTTGAAGATATACGAAATATTCAAAAATATTTTCCTATTAATAATTCAGGTGTAATAAAATATTTGCCAAGTAATCCACTTATCAAAATCATTCAACAAAATAAAACATATACTATTTACTATGGAGATAAAGTTTTAACAAAACTTGAAGCAGATTATAGTGAACATCTTAACTTTGATACAGAAGTTGCTATGACAGTTGATGGGATTCATAAAAAAGTAAAATTTGGTGACACAATAAATGTTAAAGAGAGTTTTAGTGTCAAAGCAACCAATCTTTTTAGGGTAAATGTTATAGGATATACTACAAAAGATAAAGTTGAAACAGATAAAACTATAAGAAAAGATGAATTCTTATCTAAATACTCTGTAGAAAATAATGGACGCCTCTATCGTGTAGAATTTTACAAAGGGAAAAAGTTTGCTGGAATGATTTTAGTAAATTACAACTAATAATAATTATAGTTTTTGCTTATTATAAGTTTTATTGAACTATAATTTCATATTATTTTGGAGTAGGAGAATATAATGGAACAAAAAGTTGAAAAAATGTCTTATCGAATCAAAAGATATTGGGCATATGTTGTAGCGAGTATTGTCGCAGTTGGTTTACCATTTATTCAGATTGGTGGGAATCAAGTATTTTTATTATCATTTGATAAAAAACAATTACATTTAATGGGTACTGTTTTTGATATGCAAGAACTTTATATGATGCCTTTTTTACTTATGCTTCTCTTTTTAGGAATTTTTGCTGTTACTGCTATTGGTGGTAGAGCATGGTGTGGATGGGCTTGTCCTCAAACTATATTTAGGGTTATTTATAGAGATTTTATCGAATCTAAATTATTAGGTATGAGAAGAATTAAAAATAAGCAAAAAGATCCTGATTATTCAAAACCAGAAAATAAAGCAAAAAAAGCTATTGCAATTGCTATTTGGTCATTTTTAGCACTTTTAGCTGCTGCTGACTTTATGTGGTTCTTTGTTCCACCTGCTGATTTCTTTGCTTATTTAGCTGATCCAGCTGAACATACGACTATGATTGGGTTTGTTGTTGGAATTGCAGCATTTTTAGTATATGATGTTGTGTTTTTACAAGAAAACTTTTGTGTGTATGTATGTCCATATTCTAGGGTTCAATCAGTACTTTATGACAACGATACAGTTCAAGCTATCTACAATCCAAGTAGAGGTGGAGAGATTTATGATGCTGCAAAAAACAAAGTTGTATTTAAAACAAAAGATCTTGCGAATCCTACAGATGAGTGTACAGCTTGCGAAAGTTGTGTAACTGTTTGTCCTACTCATATTGATATTAGAAAAGGTACACAACTAGAGTGTATAAACTGTTTAGAGTGTGTTGATGCTTGTACAACTGTTATGGGTAAACTTGGAAAAGAATCACTTGTTCAATGGTCAAGTACAAATGATGTAATCCATAAAAAAGGTCTTAAACTTGTTAGAGC
The DNA here is from genome assembly GCA_937860115.1 of uncultured Arcobacter sp. Taxonomy (GTDB): domain Bacteria; phylum Campylobacterota; class Campylobacteria; order Campylobacterales; family Arcobacteraceae; genus CAIJNA01. The sequence goes on from CALMBI010000099.1 coordinate 12,528, forward strand.
AAAAAGTATCGGTTATGCTGCTGCACTACTTATTGTTATAGGGATGTTATTTGTAATGGGTGGGAAAAAAGAGTATATGCTTCTTAATGTAAATAAAACAACAGAACTATATAAAATCCATGAAGAAGATAAAACTGTAACTAATAGTTTTGTATTATTGTTTCAAAATACTCAAAAAGAATCTTATACATACAATTTAGAGGTAGTTGGACAATACAAAGATAAAATAGAGATCTTAAGATTCCAACCATTTAAATTAAGTAAAGGAAAACTTGCTAAAAAAGTTATTCAACTTTCTACAAAAGATCTTTTAATAGATGATGCAAGACAAGATACACCTATCACTGTTAAATTAAAAGCGTATGCACAAGAGGATCCTGAAAGAGTAGTTGTTCTTAGAGATGCGGTATTTATTTTCCCAAGAAGTGATAAACTTCCAAAGTAATAGATCTTATTAAAGATAATTAAAAGCCTAGGTCAAATAAGACTTAGGCTTTTTTCGTTAGAATACAAAAAAATACAAGGAAATCGATATGCCGTTATTAGATAGTTTTAAAGTTGATCATACGATCATGGAAGCACCAGCAGTGAGAGTAGCAAAACAAATGAAAAGTAAAAGTGGAGATGATATCACAGTTTATGATATCAGAATTCACAAACCAAACGAAGATAAGATGACAGGAAAAGGGATCCACACATTAGAACATTTGTTTGCTGGATTTATTAGAGAGCATTTAAATGGCGATGATGTAGAGATTATCGACTGTTCGCCAATGGGTTGTAGAACTGGATTTTATATGAGTGTTTTAGGATCTCCAAGTGCAAAAAAAGTAGCAAAAGCAACAAAAAAAGCGATGAAAGATGTACTAGAAGTAAAAAGTGAAACAGATATTCCTGAGCTCAATATCTACCAATGTGGAACTTATAAAATGCACTCTTTAAAAGATGCTAAAAAAACAGCAAAATATGTCGTAAAAAGTGGTGTTGGAGTGATGGATAATGAGAAATTATTACTTACTGATGAAAAAATGAAAGAGTTAGGGATCTAAATGATTACCACTAAAGAGATAGAGCTTTTTGAAGCTTTATTTCAAAAATCTCCTAATAGTGTGTTATTGCATATCAATAATGGATTAGATGATATCCAAAAGTTACTCGAAAATTTTGTACATAAAATCGATGGAAAATTAATTGTTAAAAATTTGCATGAGATCAATTTTGAAAGATTTAGGCTCACGGCTAGAGAATATGAATATGTCATAGTATCAAATTGTTTAGAAGATATTGAAGATAGTGATAAATTTATCAAAGAGGTGTATCACTCTTTAGAAAATTCTGCGAATATTATAATGATAGAAAAAAATACAAATGATAATCTATTAAAAATGTTATATCTTCTTGATAATAACGATTTTAGAGCCTCTAATTCTATCGATATCTTTCAAAAATATAATCTTGCAATGGCAAAAAAGATGCATATGTGGGGCAATGGACTATAGAATAACAAATGATGGGAGTAAAACTCTTTTCTCATCAAAATATAATCAAACCTTTCATTCTTTACAAGATGGAGCATTGAGTGAATCTTTATATAAACATATTATTCCAGCCTTCCAACTTGTAGAAAATAAAACAAAACTCAATATACTAGATATATGTTTTGGGCTTGGATACAATACATTTGGTACAATTTACTACATAAAAGAAAATAATTTAAATATAAAAGTAAATTTCTATTCACCTGAATTAGATGATGAATTGATAGAATCTTTGATAAATTTTGAGTATCCTAAAGAATTTGATACGATAAAAGAGATCATCGTATCACTTGCAAAAGAAAAATGCTATAAAGATAACCAATTTCAAATAAATTTATTTATAGGTGATGCAAGAGAATATATCAAAACACTTTCAAATATAAATATAGTTTATCAAGATGCTTTTAGTAGTGATACAAATCATGAACTATGGACAAAAGAGTATTTTAGCGATATATCAAAAATTGCAGCTTCAGATGCAATAATAACAACATATTCAATAGCTACTCCAATTCGACTTGCAATATATGAAAATAATTTTGATGTTTATGAATATCAATCAAGTATCAAAAAACGATCGACTATCGCTTTCAAAGAGAAAATTAAATCACATCATCTAATCAATTTGAAATATATCGATATGGAAAAGAAAAAAATCAATAGTCCAAAAGCCGCTCCACTTCGTGACTTAAATTTAGAAATTTATAAGTGAAACGGTTTTGTGACTTTTACTTTATTATCTTTTATAAACTCATGCCCATTCAATTGAAGAATTTCATATGTAATGGGTACAGAAATACTAGATGAAATCAGAGTTGTTTCTTCTTTTAAATTCACTAACCTAACAAACACTATGAGTTGATTTGCTGTTATTGTATATGTTCCTAGTAAAATCTTTTTACTATCTTCTATATAGTTTTCTTTTAAATCAGAGAGTTTTCTGGTTAACATACTAAAACCATTTTTATTTACAATAAGATATTTTGACATATCAAGTGTTTTAATTTGAAGTGTTTTATTGCAAAATCTTTTTTGAAGATTAACCTTGACTGCATCAGCTAAAACGAAGCCTAATTCTGATTTATTATTGTAATTTTTTTGATCAACAAAGTCTGCAACATATATTTGCTCATCATTTTCAAAAACATTACAAAATCTATTTCTAACTAAGTCATAAGCTAATTGATCAAAATCAGTAGCATGTTCAGAAAGAGATCCATCATAATCATTCGCAATATTATTAATTGGGACTGGGCCCTTTGAAAAACTTGAATAATACTGATTTTTAGGAGTTCCATTAAAAAATCTCTCTTTACTTGTGCATCCACTAAACATTATGATAATCATCGTAATTATAAAAAAATACATTACTGATCATCCGTCATATATATGGAATCAAATCTCTTTGATGGTGAAATTTCATCATCCATTATAAGAATTTTATTATCTAATGTTTTCGTGCAATTTTCAAAAGGTTCACAAGTTTCTTTAATTGGAATTTTTTCTCCTGAAACAAGAGATTTCTTATTAACACACAAATTAAAAAGCCTGCATCTTGCATTTTTGAAAATTACTATCACTCGAGATGTTGATAGAACATTAAGTGTTTCAAGATCCAGAATTCTAGTATTAATGACAACCTTATCATTATGATCTTTATCATATATCTTGTCATCCAATTCATGTAACCCATAAGTTCCTAATAAAATTAAAGAATAAGGAATTTGTGATTTCAGTTGTTCAGCATCCCTTGTTAAAACGAATTCACCTTTAGGATTGATTTTAATAAGATCAGTTACTCTATAATCTATAACTTTAAATCTTCTCTCGTGAAGTTCATTGATTAGAGATTCTGACACAGTTCTACCAAATTTACTTGTTTGTGCAAATTGATCCAAAGAAACTATTGGTGTTACAGCTATTGTATTATTGATTTGATTATTTCTTGTAATATTAAGTAATAGCTGTTGTGCAATTTCGATAATTGCTTTATTTAAATCTGTATATACAACTTCATCAAAAAATTTAAATGCTGTAGTATATTTATAGTTAGTATTTATATTTTCGTGTACTTTTTGGGGATGATTAAATGTGGGAGTTAAATTACTATCATGTGTCCCACACCCTGAAATTACAATGACTATTAGAAATAAAATAAAAGTTCTAAATAAGTATATCCAATAAATACCCTTCGAATAATTTTGAATATTATAACGAATTAGATAGTAGAAAACTATTTTCTTAGATTCAGCAAAATTATTAATCCTCTCAATAGTTATTATTTATTAAATTTATCATCATCACATATTTCTAATTTACAATCACTACCAACTAATCTAATCTTTCTAAAAGGATTGTTATAAATACCATAAATTGTATTATCGTCATTAGCATACATAGCTCTGGCACTACTAACTATTTTTCCAGTTCTATTATCAATTATTCTAGCATTAATCATCACAATATCATCAATTTTTGAATAAGTTCCAAGCACAATATAACTCTTTGGAACTTCACTTTGTAGCTTTGTTATATCTCTCGAAATATAAAATTCACCATTTGCATTAATATTAATTGAATTTTGACCTCTGATTTCAGAGACATTAAATCCTCTAATAAAAAGTTCGTTATACAATGATTCAGCGAGTATCATACCAAATCTACTTGTTTTCTTAAATTGCTCTAGATCAACAAAAGAGACAATAGTTAACCTTCCTTTATCATCATGTTCTAATTTATTACTTGTAGAAAGCTGATTGGCGATTGAAATGATTGCATCATCAGCTGTTAGATGAACAATATTTGTAGTAGGCTTTTCCTTTGGAATGACAACAGTGTTTTGATCACAACCTTGAATACCTAGAACTAATAATCCTATAAGAACTAATTTTTTTGCCATACTTAAAATACTCATTTGCAACCTTTTTAACCAAAATATATATCGAATAATAAAACATTTCTTAATATTAGATTAATTATAGATGGCTCAAAAATGTTTCTTTATGTTACTTTCTTAAAAATATCTTTTAAAAATTACTAAATTATTAAGTATCATTTAACTCAAATCTAGTTACTATCGCGCTGATAAGTTACGGTTGTATTAAATATTATTGTGGCTTTATTTTATTTTAGGAGGACATTGATGCAAAACGGTGCACAAATTGAGTACGATTACTCGATTGCAAAAGCTTTTACTTTTGCCACAATTCTGTTTGGAATTATAGGTATGACTGTTGGTGTTATACTTGCGTTTCAACTTGCATTTCCAGCTCTAAGCAATTTAGCTGGAGAGTACGGTACATTTAGTAGATTAAGACCTTTACACACTAACGGTGTTGCTTTTGGTTTCGCACTAAGTGGAATTTTCGCTACATGGTATTATGTAGGACAAAGAGTTTTAAAAGTATCACTGAAAGAATCTCCATTTTTAATGGGTGTTGCTAAGTTACACTTTGCACTTTATTTCTTAACAATCCTTTTAGCTGTTGTTACTTTATTAAGTGGTATTACTACTTCTAAAGAATATGCTGAATTAGAGTGGCCATTAGACTTATTAGTTGTTGTATGGTGGGTTCTATGGGGTGTTGCTATGTTTGGTATGATCGGTATTAGAAGAGAAAGAACTCTATATGTATCTGTATGGTACTATATGTCTTCATTCTTAGCTGTTGCAATGTTATACTTATTTAACAACATGGAAGTTCCTACATATTTCGTAGCTGGAACAGGATCTATTTTACACTCAGTTTCTATGTATGCTGGTACAAATGATGCTTTAGTTCAATGGTGGTATGGACACAATGCTGTTGCATTCGTATTTACAACTCCAATTATTGCTATTATTTACTACTTCTTACCAAAAGAATCAGGACAAAATGTTTATTCTTATAAACTTTCTATGCTTGCATTCTGGGGATTAATGTTTGTTTATTTATGGGCAGGTGGACACCACTTAGTGTACTCTACAGTTCCAGATTGGATGCAAACTATGGGTTCTGTTATGTCTGTTGTATTAATTTTACCATCATGGGGATCTGCTATCAATATGCTTTTAACTATGAAAGGTGAGTGGGGACAATTACAAACTAATCCATTAATCAAATTTATGGTTATGGCTTCTACATTCTATATGTTATCAACAATTGAAGGTCCAATCCAAGCTATTAAATCTGTTAATGCTATTGCACACTTTACTGACTGGATTCCAGGACACGTACATGATGGTGTATTAGGATGGGTTGCATTTATGATTATGTCTGCACTATTACATATGGCTCCAAGAATGTACAGAAGAGAGATTTATTCTAAATCTTTACTTGAAACACAATTCTGGATTCAAACTGTTGCTATCGTACTTTACTTTACATCTATGTGGATTGCAGGTATTACTCAAGGTATGATGTGGAGAGCATATGATGAATATGGTTCATTAGTTTACTCATTTATTGATACTGTTGAAGTATTACACCCATACTATACAATTAGAGCTGTAGGTGGATTATTATACTTAATCGGTGTATTTATGTGGGCTTACAATATGTACAAAACTGCTACAGCTGGTAGAGTTCTTACAAAAGAACCAGTTAATGCTTCGCCTATGGGCGCTTAAGAAAAGGAGGAGAAAATTATGTTTCATTGGTTAGAACAAAGACCGTTTTTCTTCGCAGTTATGTTATTTTTAACAGTTGCATTTGCAGGATTTATTGAAATCGTTCCTGATTTCGGTAAAGCTTCACAACCTACAGTTGGTAAAAAACCATACTCTATGTTAGAGCTTGCTGGAAGACATGTTTATATCAAAGATAGTTGTAATGCTTGTCACTCACAATTAATTAGACCATTTAAATCAGAAACTGATAGATATGGTATGTATTCATTAAGTGGTGAATATGCATATGATAGACCATTCCTTTGGGGATCAAAAAGAACTGGTCCAGATCTTCACAGAGTTGGTAATTATAGAACTACTGACTGGCATGAAAATCATATGAAAGATCCTTCATCAGTTGTACCAGGTACAGTTATGCCTGCTTACCCACATATGTTCTCAAATCTTGCTGACATAGACACTGCATATGCAGAAGCTGTTACTGTTAGAGATGTATTTGGTGTTCCATATGACAAAGAAGGTATGCCAAAACTTGGATCTTTAGAAGAAGCTAGAGCTGCTGCTTTAGAAGAAGCTAAACTTATCGCTGCTGATATGAAAGATCAAGATGTTAAAGATGCTGTTGCTGCAGGAAAAATTCCTGAAATTGTTGCAATTATTGCTTATATGAACTCTCTAAAATAAAAGGTTTTAAATGGCTTTAGATCAAGAAACATTGATGACAATAAGTGGATATGGTAAATTCTTTATCACACTATTTATTTTTATCGTTTTTTATAGTTATGCATATTCTATTTATAAACGACAAAAAACTGGGGAAAGAGATTTTGAAAAATATTCTAGCCTTGTTCATGATGATAGTATTGAGTCTAAACCATTAGAATCAAATAGAGACTCTAAAAAAGATTAAAAAGGAGAAACGAATATGAAATCTATGGTTATAGGTGGAATTATCCTTATCGTAGCACTAATGGCAGGAACTTACTTTGTAGCAGGTGACTCTTTTAGTCTTGGTGAGGATTACATAAATGACTTAACTATGCTTGCAGGATTAGCGATTATCTCAATTTCTGTTGCTACTGTATTAAAATATGTTAATCAAATGAAAAACGACAAAGCTCAAGGTGAGTTAGTTGAAGAAAACTGGGATGGTATCGGTGAATATACAAATCCAATTCCATCTGGATGGGGATTAATTTTTATTGGTTCTATTATTTATATGTTATGGTATTTCTTTGTTGGATATCCAACAAATCAATTTTCTCAAATTGGACAATGGAATGAAGAGACTTTAGAGTTCCAAGCAAAATTTGAAGAAAAAAATAAAAACATTGATGCTACTGGATTAAGAGCTATGGGTGAATCTGTATTCTTAGTACAATGCGCTCCATGTCATGGTGTTGAAGCTGATGGAAGTAATGGAAAAGCTCATGATTTAACAAAAAGAATTTCAAAAGAGCAAGTTGCGTATATTATCAATAATGGTGCAAACAATATGAAAACAAATTATCCTGCTGGTATGCCTGCTGGTATGGCAAGTGGCGCTGATGTAGATACATTAGCTACATGGATTGCTGGAGGAATGAAAGGTGAAAAACCTGCTGCATTTGCTGCATGTACATCTTGTCATGGTGAGAATGGTGAAGGTATGCCGTTTGTTGCTCCTAATCTAAAAGCATATGATGATGATCTTGTTACTGGTATCTTAAAAGATGGTAAAAAAGCTAATATCGGTGCAATGCCAAGCTTTGAAGGAAGACTTTCTGAAACTCAAGTTAAAGCAGTTGCTGAGTATATTAGAAGTTTAAACGGAGGTAATTAATTATGGCTTTAAGTAAAGAAATGCACGAATCAGAAAGAGGATTATTTGCTCTTCATGGACTTACAGGTTATTTAGTTGCAGTAGTTCTATTATTAAGTATCTTAGGTACTTTGACATTTTTTGGAATTAGTGCTCAAAAAAATAATGCTGAAAACGGATATACTATTAATCAAGATCTTAACGGATTAAAATTTAATAGTCCAGAAAACCACACAATGTGGCAAAACGAATCAAAATAAGGGGATAAATATGGAAAAAGTTATTGCATGGTTATTAGTAGTTTCTGCAGTTGCTACAATTTATTTATCTTTCTTAGATCCAACAAGAGTATTTGTAGGATAAGTTGATCAAATAACTTTTAGCTGAAGTTAGTAAGGGTAGGTTCATGTGACCTGCCCTTTTTTTATTCTCAAACAAATCCTATCGAATATTACATATTATTAATTCAAATAATTATCATTATAAAATATTATATTTTCTTTTTAATATTGAGTTTATGTAACAATTATAAAATTCTAAAAATAACCTAAAAGTGACTTTTTAGGGAAAACTTTGTATTATATTGTCATATTACAAAGCTGAAGGATGCAGATTGAAACACAATGTATTAGGATTATTTTTTTTCTTAACAATACTTATTAGTGGAGCAAATGGACAAAACTACATCATATCAACGGGTGGATTACTTGACCAAAGAGCTGGGGAGCAAATCAATACGATAGCAAACGAAGTTCACACAAAACTTGGTGTAAATATCTACCTAGATATAAAAGGTGATAATGGAATCGATCCAGAATCACCACTCAAAGAGAGAATAGATCTTATGAAACAAAAAGAAGCAGAGCTTCTAGATATCATTGTAAAAGATTTTAATAATACAAAACCATTTGTTCTTTTAACAATTGCTATCGATCAGAAATATGCAAATATTCTTTATAGTGATGATCTCAAGTCAGCTATTGATAAAGATTCTATTTTAGATGGTTATGTGATTCCACTCTTAGCTGCATTTGATAAAAATACACTCAACTCAAAAGCAAGCGCAGCAGCACTGAATGGTTTTGCACAAATTGCAGACGTTTTAGCTGAAAACAAAGGTATTAAACTAGATTCAAGTATAGGTAGTGAAGGTAAAGTTGCTAGTAGTATCTGGCGAGTCTTTATGTACACTCTAGTAGTTGCAGGAATTATACTTTATTTTGTGATTGTCTTAAGAGAGAAAAAAATAAAAAAAGAATTTGAAGAAAAAAATAAAAGAGAAGAGAACAATGAGTAAAAGAACACTATACGCTATTTTTATTGGTAAATTTCTATTTAGTATTACACTTATCGCTTGGACTATATTTATGACTCTTGGTGCCGGAGTTGGAAAGGATAATGATAATACATTTATGGAGTATTACCATGATGTCGATGCAAACTTTAATAAAATCATGGCTAGCAATGATAGGTTTAGTACAAAATATGATGTAGCGATCAAAATTAATGATTATGTTTTAAATGATTTAGCATATTCTGATATCTATCTATCTCAAAGAGTTATCAACGATAGAAAAGAGAAAAAGAATATCCTCTCTACTAGATCTAATAGCGTATCTATTATAGTAAAAGAGAAATCTACACAAAAAATTGTTGATAACATAAACGCTAAAATACTTTTTACAATGCCATCAACTCATCAGTTCAATAAAGAATTAGATCTTCCAAAAAGCAATGAGATAAAAACGGTTTCGTTAGATAAAAAATCATACTGGAATATTATGGGAAGTATTCAAATTGGTGATCATATAGGTAAATTTTATCTAAAAACAAATGCTATCTAAGGATCTTTTGGTATTTCCAACCAATAGGTCTATTAGGGAATATCTATCTACTAAAAAAAATAAAAATCAACTTTTACCAAAATTAATAACTATTGGTGAACTTTTCAATAGAGTTATAATTCCACCTAAAAACAAAACCCTTATAGATAAAGATCTTAGGGTTCTGTATTTGAAATTAGCGATAAAAAATCTGAATGTTTCCTCTTTAGGAATCCAAAAAAATTTTAGTAAACTCTATGGACAAAGTGACTTTATTTTTAAGTTTTTTAATGAACTTAATAGTGAATTTAAATCGATCGATGAACTATCTACCATAGATACTTATGGTTTTTATGAAGAACATTTAAGTATATTAAAAGAGATATATAACAACTATTGCACGATATTAGAGGAAAAAAATCTTATAGATTCAATGATGTTTCCGCAAAAATATTCAATCAATCAAAATTTTGTAGAAAATTACCCACATATTACATTGTACTACGAAGGATATTTTTCCTCGTTTGAATTTCAAGTCATCAATCAAATATCGCAAATATCTACACTTCATTTACACTGTACAATCAATGATTTTAATAAAAAGAACATAGAAATATTTAGTAAAATCGATATAGAGTTAGAAAATGGTTATTCATATATTTTAAATATATCAAATAAAACAATAATATCCAAAACATCACTCAGTACAAAACCAATCGATCATACACTCTACCCACTTCCAAGTAGACTACACCAAATAGCAATGATCAAATACTCTATCACTACTATGGTACAAAAAGGTATCGATCCATCAAAAATAGTTTTAGTGCTTCCTGATGAGAAATTTAGCTCTTATATAAAAATATTTGATGATGAAAAATATTTCAACTTTGCTATGGGAAACCACATAAAAGATTCAAAACTATTTTTAATCATCAATGCTATGAATGATTATTTAAATATTGATGAACCAAAATATGCAGTAAAAGTTGATAATTTAAAAATAGATAGAATATTTCTAGATGAGATTAAGAACTATTGGAACAAACCAATTGAAAAAGAGTTCTTTTTTAGGCTTATAGTTTTTGTATCTAGTTTTGAAAAAGATGAGGAGATTCTAGAAAAAATATTTGAGATAAAATTAGGGTTAGAAAATCTTTTATTTTCCACTTTAGCTTTTGATGATCTTTTATTAAAAGATGGGATCAAACTCTTTATTTCAAAACTATCAAATATCGCAACAGATGATGTCAAAGCTGGAAAAGTTACAGTTATGGGGATCTTGGAAACTCGTGTAATGCAATATGATGGAGTGATTGCAATAGATTTTAATGACAATAGAGTGCCAAAAAAAAGCATAAAAGATAAATTTATCTCAAGTAATGTAAAAAAACACTCAAACCTCCCAACTCCTAATGATAGAGAAAACTTGCAAAAATACTACTATCAAAAATTGTTCTCACAAAGTAAAGAGGTCCATATAGGTTATGTGATTGATAAAGAAAATACCCCAAGTAGATTTCTTAATGAACTTTTTCCTCATCAAAATAAAATAACGGTAGATTTTTCATCAATTCTTAAAAAAAATCATCATATCAATCATTTTGAAAATGAAATAATAAAAGAGATCAATCTTGCCAATTTTGAGTGGTCAGCTACCTCTTTAAAATCTTATCTTGATTGTAAGCGAAAATTTTATTTTCAATATATCCAAAATATTAAAGAACATCAAATATCACTAAAACCAAAAAGTTATGAACTTGGAAATATTATCCATAATATACTAGAGAACAATTATAAAAATAATATTTTTGGTTATCACGATGCTATTAAAGAGATCTCTAAACACCAAAATATCAATCCGTATCTTACAGTTGAATTGGAACTATGGAAAAAGAAACTTGAAGCTTTTTTTTCAAATGAAGAAAAGAGATTTACCACTGGAATACAAATTTATGAGCTTGAAAAACCATTTTATATCAAAATAGACGGGATAACACTCAAAGGTAAAATAGATCGTATCGATAAACTTAAAGATGGTAGATTTGCTATACTTGATTATAAAACATCATCCTCTCTCAAAGTAGATACCTTTAAAACATACGAAAACTCATCAGATTTTCAACTAGTGTTTTATTTCTTGGCTACAAAAGATTTAGGCGTATCACAAATTGGATACTATGATCTTAATGATGGAAAAATTAAAGAGGAGATCACACTTGAAGCAAAACTTACAAGATTTTATGAGATTTTAAAAAGTTTTCATACACAATTTGTATCATTTGACAAATGTGAGAAAGATCAAATATGTGGATTTTGCCCCTATAAAATAATATGCAATAAGGATTAAGGAAAGAAAATGTCAAAAATTATAATTGAAGAAAAAATCAATAACGCACAGGCATTTATGCTCTATATTGGTGGGGAACATTGTAGTGTGTGTAAAGCTCTTTATCCAAAAATCTCTCAAAGATTTCAAGAAGAATTTCCAAAAATAGAACAACTTAGGATTGACATAGAAGAGGAAAAAGAATTTGTTTCCTCTTTACAAATATTTGTTATCCCCACAGTTATTATCTATTTTGAAGGGAAAGAGTTTTTTAGAGAGAGTAGAAATATCTCTGTAGAACTTTTAGTTGATAAGGTTTCTAGACCTTATGATCTTTTTATGGATTAAAAGGTTATTTTCTCCTTTAGCTCTTTTTTTACACCCATTTGGTATTATTATTAGTTTATCAATAAAATAAATACTATATTTTTTAAAGGTTAAAGATGTTTTCTTTTACTCAAAGTTCTTTTTTAGGAACATTACTTCCATATGTAAAATGGTTTATCTATGGATTATTATTTGTAAATATGACTCTCTTTTTTTCAAATCAAACTATTGAAGAAGGATTAGATTCACTTTCGTGGTTAATTATTCTTTTATTGCTTGAATGGGAAACTACCCAACTTGATAAAGATAATTTATATCAGCTTGAAAAATATTTAGTTAGAATCGCAAGAGCTGTTGCTTATATAGTGGTTATCTATACAACTTGTGCCTATGGCACACAAGAGTATATTAAAGAAAATGGATCTTTAGATCTCTTTAATGCATCTATTTGGCTCTTTGTAATAGCACTTATTGAATATCAAATTTTATTTCGAAATTCCTTTGAAAAGATCTTTGGAACATTTATAAGTGTTCTTAAAACTTCATTGTATGGCGCTTTATTTATAATTGCAATATTATGGCAAATGGATGGTGAATGGCTAGACTTTTATGATGCTGCTTTATGGATAGTATGTTTCTTCTTTGTAGAGATAAATATCATACAATATGAAGAAACAATAGAAGAAGGAGACACTAGATGGTAGTTTTAAAAACAATTATAAAATATCTGCTTGGATTTTTTATATTGATCCAACTTATACCAATTAATTATGAAGACCAAGTCAAAACAGATCCAGCTTTAGAGATGAAAGCTCCACCTGAGATAATGGCTGTTTTTAAAAGAAGTTGCTGGGATTGTCACTCGAACAATACAGTACTCCCTTGGTATAGCCATATAGCACCAGTTTCTTGGACTATGAGTAGACATGTTGATTTGGGGAGAAAATGGCTTAACTTCTCAACTTGGGAATCTTTAACACCAGAAGAAAAAGATAAAAAACTAGGTGAGATATATACAGCTGTTTTTGTCGCTATGCCATTAAAAAGTTATGTTTTTGCTCATCCTGAAGCTGATTTGACTCCAGATGAACGTAAAATGATTAGAGAATGGACAGGGAAAGCACCGTTTTAATGAATGATGAAATCTCTAGCATCTTAGAAGATAAATCGATCCTTCTAACAGAAGCTTACTTCAAACTCCAAGCACTCTATGAAAAGAAGTATGGCGAAAACAGTGTTGTTTTGATGGAAGTTGGGACTTTTTTTGAAGTATATGAAGTTAATAACGAAAAAGAAAAAATTGGTAAAGCCAAAGAGATAGCAGAACTTCTCAATATTCAACTTACAAGAAAAAATAAAAACATTTTAGAAAATAGCCAAACAAACCCTATTATGGCAGGAGTGCCATCGGTTTCTCTTGAAAAACACCTTAGTCGTATCATAGCACAGCAAAAATACACAGTTATCCTTATCAAGCAGATTGGAACTCCCCCTAAAGTAAAAAGGATAGTGGATGCTATTATCTCTCCAGGGACAAATTTTGACTATACGATCAATCAAGATGAGAATACGATAACTTCAATCGTCATAGACAAAGTAAAAGAAAATTATCTCATCGGATATAGTGCTATTGATGTAACCACTGGAAAATGTTTTTACAACGAAATTTTTGGAACTAGTGAAGATAATTCATTTGCACTTGATGAAGTATTTAACTATATGAATACACACAAAACTAGTGAAGTGATAGTAACATTTTTGGATCGTGAGATCAAACAAAAAGAGGTTTTGGACTATCTTGAACTTTCTCATAAAACTTTTCATATCAATACAAGTAGAATGAAGATAACTTATCAAAATGAACTTTTTAAAAATGTATTTGTAATCGAATCACTTTTAAGTCCAATAGAGCATCTTGATATGGAACTCTATCCACTCTCAAGTGAGAGTTTAGCGATTTTGATAGATTTTGTTATTAGTCATGATAGTAAAATTGTTCAAAAACTATTTTTACCAATCAAACTAGATTTGAACCATTTTGTCTATCTAGGAAACAATGCACTAGAGCAACTTAATGTTATCGAGTCAAATCACTCCCCAAGCCTTTTAAATCTTATCAACAACACTTCAACTGCGATGGGAAAAAGACTTTTAAAAGAGAGGCTCACTCATCCAATCAAAGATGAAAAAGAGATCAATAGAAGGTATCAACTCTCTTTAGAACTTTATGATTATCATATGCCAATAGAAAACTCTATGGGGAATATCTATGATATTGAAAGATTGGCAAGAAGAATAAAGCTTTCTCGTCTTCATCCCTTTGAACTTAGCTACTTATATGACTCACTTTTTAGTATCAAAGAGGTGGTTACCTTTATGGAAAATTACCACTTTATGAAGCCACCTTGTGGGAGTGAAGAGATTGATGTTTTTCTAAACAATATCAAAAAGACTTTTCATATAGAAATTGCTGGAAAATATATGCTTAAAGATATTGGTGAAAATATGATTTGTGAAAATATTGACACTAAAATCGATGCACTTTTAGAAGAAAATAGACAGCTTGAAGCAAAACTTTCTATACTTCAAAAGCATATATTAGAACTTCTTGAGACAAAAGACACCAATCAAGTTTCTATCAATCGACTTGATAAAGAGGGATTTTTTCTTGGACTTACAAAAAATAGATATATGAGTATCAAAGACGAGTTCTTAAAGAGTCATATTATAATAGATGATGAGCTTTATCTTTTTAAAGATTTTACGATTAAGATACAAACAAATAATGTCAAAATTTCAAATAAGCTCACTTCAACTATATCTGATAAATATGTGCATAATTTAAGAAAAATTATCGAACTCAATAAAATAGTTTTTAGTGAATATGTAAAATATTATGATAAAAAGTTTAGCGATTTACTTACACAACTTGTCTCATTTATCGCTGAAGTTGATGTTACTATCTCAAATATAAAAACATCAAAAAAATATAACTATGTTTGTCCAAAAATTGTAAAAACTGAACCAAGCGAAAATTTTATAGAACTTATAGGGAGTCGTCATCCAATTTTGGAAATGGGTGAAGATCGAGGTATCTATATACCAAATGATATCATCTTAGGAAATCTCAACCTATCAAAAAAAGAGTATAAAGATAATGTCATCATCAAAAATTCAAAGCCACTTACAATTATAGATAACCATATGAATGGTATTTTACTCTATGGTATCAATAGTAGTGGAAAGTCATCTTTGATGAAAACTATTGGCCTGTGTGTGATATTGGCTCAAAGTGGATTTTTTGTCCCTGCAACTTCGATGAGATTTGCCATTTTTGATTCACTCTTTACAAGAATCAGTGGAGCTGACAATATTGCAAGAGGACTATCTAGTTTTGCTGTTGAGATGTTAGAACTCAAAAATATATTTAATCGAGCAGGAGTAAAATCACTCATCCTTGGTGATGAGATAAGCCACAGTACTGAAACCATGAGTGGACTGAGCATCGTTGCTAGTGCCATCTTAAAACTTTCACAGATGAAATCAATCTTTCTTTTTGCAACACATCTACATCAACTTCCTACAATCAAAGAGATAGATGCACTTAGAAATATCATTTGCTTACATCTTAGTGTAATCTATGATAAAAATGAAGATAAACTCGTATTTAATAGAAAGCTATCGCATGGAAGTGGAAGTAGTATGTATGGATTAGAGTTTGCGAAATCACTTCATATGGATAAAGAGTTTTTAAAAGTCGCAAACGATATAAGAAAAGCACTTACTGATGATTATGATACAGTTGAACGACTCTCATTTAAAAAGACAAGTAAATACAATAAAGATTTATATATAACATCATGTGCAATTTGTGGCGCTATAGTTGATGATGTACATCACATAAAAGAACAAAGAAAAATAGATGAGAAAGGTTTTATCGGTCATGTAAATGTCAATCATAAATACAATCTTATACCACTTTGTAAAAAGCATCACAAAATGGTACACGATGGAAAGATTCATATCAATGGATTTGTAACCACATCAAATGGCTTGGAACTACACTATACAAATTTGGAGGAAAAGTAATGAATACAATAGCAAATAATGTTGCTGAATTAATAGGAAATACACCAATCGTAAGATTACACAATATAGATAAAGAACTCTATGGAGAGATCTATGGCAAATGTGAATTTATGAATCCATCAAGTTCCATCAAAGATAGAATAGCACTGGGTATGATTGTAACTGCACTCAATGATGGAATGATAAATAACGAGACCCATATAGTAGAGCCAACAAGTGGAAATACAGGTATAGGACTTGCCTCAATTTGCGCAAGTATGGGGCTAAAACTAACGCTTACAATGCCAGAATCGATGTCAATTGAGAGACGTCAACTTATCGCTGCTTATGGAGCAAATATTGTTCTCACACAAGCAACTCTTGGGATGACTGGTGCAGTGAATAAAGCAAAAGAGATTTGTGCAGAAAATGAAAATACTATCATGTTAGACCAATTTTCAAATCCAAACAATCCACTCACTCATGAAAAAACAACATCTCTAGAGATACTACATGATATGGATGAGAATATAGATATTTTTGTAGCTGGAATTGGGACTGGTGGAACAATAAGTGGTGTAGGAAAAGTTTTAAAAGAGAAGTTACCAACTATCAAAGTTGTGGGGGTTGAACCAAAAGATTCAAATATCTTAAGTGGTGGAAAAGCTGGACCACATAAAATTCAAGGGATAGGAGCTGGTTTTATCCCTCAAACACTCAATACTATAATCTTTGATGAAGTGATCATGATGGAAAATGATCGAGCTATTGAAACTGCTAGACTTGTAGCTCAAAAAGAAGGGATCTTAGTTGGTATCTCAAGTGGATCAAATGTTGCTGCTGCGATTGAGTTAGCTTCGAAAGAGGAAAATAAGGGTAAAAAAATTGTAACTATCCTTTGTGATAGTGGTGAAAGATACTTAAGTACTGGGATATTTGATATAAAAGATGAGAACAAATAAATGAAAATGATTGAAATTTTAAACAGTAGAATAGAAGAGATAAGAACTGAAGTGATGGCATTAGTTGATAACCAATCGATCTCTTTAATAGATAAAAATACAGCGATGCAACCATTAGTTGAAGAGAAAAAAGTATTAGAACATACTTTAGTCTACTTAGAAAAAATAAAAAATACAAACTACAGAGGGTTATGTGGAGGGGGATGATCTCTTCCTTCAACCCT
>CALMBI010000100.1 GCA_937860115.1 uncultured Arcobacter sp.
AGAGATAATATTATTCCTATTATAGATATTAAAAAGTTATTCAACGAAACACACTATGAAAATTTACGACAAAATATCGTAATTGTACGATATGCACACCATCAGTTTGGATTACTTGTTGATGAACTTTATGGTGAACAGCAAACAGTTATAAAACCACTTGGTGCAATGTTTGAAAATGTAAGAGAGTTAAGTGGTGGTGCAATCTTAGGAAGTGGTGAGGTTGCACTCATCTTTGATATTGCAAAATTAGTAGAAAATCAAATTAAATAAAGGAGAAAAGATGGAATATAATGTACCTAAAGAGATAACTTTTAATGATGGGGATATGATTGTAAGTTCTACTGATACCAAAGGGTATATTACTTATGTAAATGATATCTTTTGTAGAATTGCTGGATATAAAAGAGAGGAACTTATCGGTCAACCTCATAATATCATAAGACATGAAGATATGCCAAAAGCTGTTTTCAAACTTTTATGGAAACAGATCCAAAGTGGAAAAACAATCTATGCTTTTGTAAAAAATAAAGCAAAAAATGGGGATTATTATTGGGTTAAAGCGTATGTAAAACCAATTTACAAAAATGGTGAAATAGTACAATATACTTCTTATAGAAAACCGGTGAATAATTTTGCAAAAGAATATATGGAATCTTTGTACAAAACTTTAGTTGAATTTGAAAAAACAAATAGCGCTGATGCTTGTTTGGAGCTTGTTGGTGAATATTTAGGAGAAAGAGGACTTAGCTATGAGCAATTTATTGATAGATTGACAATTGGTAAAGGTGTAGATATTTTTAATAAAATTGATGGATTTAAATATAAAAATGCACATATTATATTTAAGGCACACATATTAACAGAAGTAAAAAATGGAAATCTAGATGTCGTTGTACCAAAATGTACACAGTGTGAATTTGGTAAAAGATTGATTGAATTGCAACATGAACCATACACAAAAACAAAAGAGTGGGCTTTAATGGTTAAAAACCACGAGCATGTGCATAGTGCATTAGAACAATATGTACAACTTGCGAAAGCAGGTGCAGTTCCTGAGGCACTAGAGCAATCAGTAGCAGAAGTACATGAAGATACAGTACGAATTTTTGACAGCCTTACACATCTTGTAGATACATATAGAGGGTAATTATTATGGAAAAAAATACAACAAACACAACAAATACAAATAATCTTAAAGCGATAGAAGCAGCACTTAAAGCTTTAGCACTTGGTGAATTTGATGGTGAAGATCTATCAACGAATGATGAAAAAACAAAAGGGATCACTCAAGCGATTAATGAGATCAAAAATCAATTAAAATGTGCGTATGATGATTCTGTGGCAATTACTCTAGCAGTTGAACATGGTGATTTTGATACTCGAGCAAATACTT